>CANQEB010000022.1 GCA_947594085.1 uncultured Lachnospiraceae bacterium
CCTTAATGTTTCTGAGCTTGAGGTTGTAGCTCGCGTTGAGCATGCCGCAGTAAGCGTCGCCACGGCCGTCGCTCAGATCATTCTGGCTCTCCTCAGCCGCCGCGATGAACATCGCCGGACCGTCGAAGTGCTTCGCAAGAAGCGTCTCGGAAATCTCCGGGCCAAAGTTGCCAAGGTAAACGACCAGAGCCTCACAGCCCGCCGCCTTGACGTCCTCGAGCGCCTGCACCATGTGGATCTCGCTCTCCACGATGCAGATCGGACACTCGTAGATGTCAGCCTCGTCATATTTCGCCTTGTAAGCGTCGACCAGGGCTTTTCTTCTGTTCACGGAGAGGGACTCCGGGAAGCAGTCGCGGCTCACGGCCACGATACCGATTTTTACTTTTGGAATGTTGTTCATTGCTTTATCCTCCTACATTAAATTTTTTAAATTTGAAACAGCTATGCGCTGTCACGTACCATAATGATGCCCGGCACTTTCGATCTCATTCATCCGCAATTTGGACTACTATGTATCGTCGTCCGGACATGATCTGCTTTTACTTCAGGGAAATATTCTCTCCCACCAGTCCCAGCGGAGAGCCCTCGGGAAGTCCTCCCTCCGGATGCCCGATCAGCCACTTATTCTTCGCAGTCAGGCGCGCATCCTCTCCGCCCGCGTGATTTTTCTCCAGCGGCAGATTCGTGTCCTTCGGGAGCACGATCGCCACGCGGAAACCACCCTCGGCGGCATTGCACGGCGCGTAGTGAAGCGTCGTCGCGTACACCTCCACTGCCGTCCCCTTCGGGAGCAGGAATGCCTCCACCTTCGACGTATCGTAAGTGCCGTCGTCCGCGATATCCGGCTGCCAGCCCACAAGCAGGATCGCGTCCGTCCCCGCCACGTTGATCTCCGAGGAACGGTGATATTCAAGCGCGTTGAGCTTGTAGTTGTTGCCGTTGCAGTAACCGATCTGGATCGGCAGCTCGCCATAGGTCTTCGTCTTCAGCTCCTCAAACACCGGAAGCGCCTCCAAAAGCGCTACTGACGGCTCATACACGGTGTCCGCCGGGCATGGCGTCTCGGCCAGCTTCTCCACGAGCCCCGTGAAATCCACGTTGTCGACGACGCGGCCGTACTTGCGGAACGCCGCATCCGTCACTTTTTTGATCTCCATAGTAAACCCTCCTGTCTTGTTTTCTGGTTTTGATGCTCTTATCTTTTGGCAATATTCCCTCAGCACGGGAATATCATCAATGATCGTATACCACAGCGTCTCTGTATCAACAACGCCATAATGATGAACGACAATATTACGCATAGAGCGGATCTGCCGCCATGGAATATCGGAATACTCCTGCTTAAATTCGTCGGTGAGATTATGAACCAGCTCGCCAATCTGCAAAATACAAAGAGAGCATGCATCTTTATGCAACTCACTCTTATCAAAGCCGGAAAAATCTATATCTTTTATGAAGCCTGTCAGCTTATCGCAATATTCAATCATATGTGAGAGAATACTGAAATCACGCTCTTTCATAAAGCAATATCTCCTCGTCCTTAATCGCTTCCAAAAAATCCTTCCGCAGACATTTCGTAGACAGCAAATCTACCTTTTTCCCAAGAGCATCTTCTATATCCGTAAGCAATGCCCCCATCTGAAGTCCACGGATTTCTCCTTTGTCTATTCTGAGATCGATATCACTCTCTTCATCTGCTTCTCCCCGTGCGTAAGAACCGAAGAGAAAAATACGTTCCGCACCATAATGCTTTCCAAGCAAAACAGCGACTCTTTTAATATCGCTGATTTCAGGCAGTTTCGCCATAATCTCTGCCTCCTTACGAAATCTGTCCGAAATAATACAGCTCAATGAATGATCTCAAACAGCGGCTTGCAGGTCGGATAGATCTCCTTGAACTGCGCGTAGCGCGCCTCGTACTTCGCGACCAGCTCCGGCTCCGGCTCCACTGTGTCGATGATGTGCACGAGCTTCGCCGCCGCATCCTCCACAGACGCGAACTCGCCGCAGGCCACCGCCGCCAGCATCGCGCCGCCGAGCGCCGGACCCTCTTCGCTCTCGATCACGTCCACCTTGAGGTTCAGCACGTTCGCGATGATCTTCTTCCACAGCGGGCTCTTCGCGCCGCCGCCGCAGATCTTCGTGCGCTCGATCTTGATACCCAGCGCTTTCGCCACTTCGAGCGAATCTCTCAGCGCGAACGCCACGCCCTCGAGCACTGCCTGTGTCATGTCCGCGCGCGTCGTGTCCATCGTCATGCCGATGAAGGTCGCGCGGGCATTCGGATTGTTGTGCGGGGAGCGCTCGCCCATCAAGTACGGCAGGAAGAAGACATGGTTCTCACCGAGCTTCTCGATCGCCGCCTGCTCGGCCGCGTAATCCTTCGTGCCGATGATCTCGTCCATCCACCACTTATTGCAGGAAGCCGCGGAAAGCATGCAGCCCATCAGGTGGTAGTGCCCGTCCGCGTGCGCGAACGCGTGCAGCGCATTGAACTTATCCACGCCGAACTTCTCCGAAGAGATGAAGATCGTGCCGCTCGTGCCGAGTGAGATGTTGCACATGCCGTCACCGACCGTGCCCGTGCCGACCGCCGCAGCCGCGTTGTCGCCCGCGCCCGCCACGATCTTGACCGTCTCCGGGATCCCGAGCTGCGCCGCGATCTCCGGCAGGATCGTCCCAACCGCCTCGTAGCTCTCGAAAATTTTCGCCATCTGCTCCTCGCGCACGCCGCAGATCTCCAGCATCTCCTTCGACCAGCAACGGTTTCGCACGTCAAACATCAGCATACCGGAAGCGTCCGACACATCCGTGCAGTGCACGCCCGAAAGCTTGTACGCGATATAGTCCTTCGGGAGCATGATCTTCGCGATCTTCGCGAAATTCTCCGGCTCTTTATTCTTCACCCAGAGCACCTTCGGCGCCGTAAATCCCGTGAAAGAGATGTTCGCCGTGTACTCGGAGAGCTTCTCCTTGCCGATCACGTTGTTCAGGTAATCGCACTCCTCATAAGTACGGCCGTCGTTCCATAAAAGCGCCGGACGGATCACGTTGTCGTCCTTGTCCAGAATCACGAGTCCGTGCATCTGGCCGCCGAAGCTGATGCCCGCCACCTGGCTCTTATCGCAGTCCGCGAACAGCTCCTTCAACCCCTCGATCGTCTGCTCATACCAGTCCTCCGGCTTCTGCTCCGACCATCCCGGATTCGGGAAATAGATCGGATACTCCCTCGACACGATCTTCTGGATCTTCCCCTTCTCGTCCATCAGCAGCAGCTTCACCGCCGACGTCCCGAGATCAATTCCTGCATACAGCATATCCTTTTCCTCCGTTTCCTGTTGAATTCACATATTTCTATAAATGCGCACCGGCGCATTGTATTCCCTCATACTTCCCAAAATCCACATTCCGCCTTACAGCCTGTCCTTGCAATCACGACGGTTATGACACGATCTCATGCATCACAGGCTCCAGGCCCGTATCCACAATAATATCTAACACCTGCTGCAGATTGACCAGCTCTACCTCTGTGTGCTCGCCGCCGTTCTCGCCGTCCCTTGTCCACGCGATCGGCTCCTTCGACAATATCTTCAGCCGATTCGTCTTGAATCGCACGACCTTCCCGGACGACTCCTCGCGCGTCAACACCGCCGTGATGATCTCCTGCCAATCGATGAGATTCTGCGGATTGCGCACCAGCGTCACCTCAAACAGACCGTCATTGAGCTCTATATTATGCCCCGGAAGGCCCTTGAACCCACCGACCGAATTCGAATTCGTGACCATGCCGAACACAAACTCGCCCTCGTCGCAGAACTCCTCGCTCTCCACATACATCCAGCGGCTCTTCCAGGTACCCATACGCTTCATCGCCTCGAGCAGATAAGCCGCGTGCCCGAGCATATTCTTCATGTCCTGATTCGTCTGATACGACACATCGGTGAACGCCCCGAACGCAGCCACATAGACAAAATACTCTTCATTGAACCGGCCGATGTCACAGGGAAAGATCCCGCCCTCCACGATCAGCTTCGCCGCCTGATCGATCTGCTTCGGAATGCCCAAGCTGTTGCCAAAGTCATTTGTACTGCCCGCCGGAATATAGCCGATCGGACACTTCGCCCCACTGTCCATCAATCCGGCGACCACCTCATCCAAGGTACCATCTCCGCCGCAACACGCAATCAGCTCGTACTCACGTGCGCGCGCTGTCACCGTCCTGCGTGCATCCCTCTCCGCGTTCGTCGGATGCACCGTCACCTCATACCCACCCGCAGTAAAAGTCTCAATCACCGCCGACAGATTGCTTCGAATCAGACCTTTTCCCGACCTCGGGTTATATACAAACAACATTTTTTTCATATTTGCCGCATCTCCAAAAAAATCTGCCTCAAAAAGTCTAGTCTATTTGTTCATTTTACTACTTTAGGGCATGAATCTCAAGCAAATTATTGCTGATTTGTACGATAATTTTGTGACCAGCCAAACAAGACCAGTCCTTGACTCTAACAAAAGTAACAAAAAAGGCCGGCTGTTCTGCATTTTCACAGATCCAGTCGACCTTCTAATCCTCTCTCATATTGTCCATCAGCTTCAACATTTCCAGCTCGCTCGAAAAGCTTCTCGTCTCATTTTGCTCTAACCATACGATCTCTCCCTGCCACGTCGCGTTCTGGCGATATTGAACGCGAACTGCATAGGTGGCCCTTTCACCCCGGTGATTCAGAAGCTCCTTCTGCTCCACCACCTTGTCCGGCCTGTCATGTCTCGCATATTCTGTAGTGCTCTTTTTGCCGTATTGGCGCAAGGCAACAGAGGACTGCGGATAATTGATATTTTCCATGACCTGTTCCATCAGAAGAAGCAGCTGATACTGATCCTCGAATCTGGCGGGCTCGCGACTATAACAGCTATACAGCCGTCCCGGATCGCCTGCCTCATCCGTATCATCGATGCAAATCACCATGAAATTGGGCGCAGCAATGCCAATATTGAAAAAGCTCTGACTGTCACTCAATCACGATACCTCCTCCTTCTTCTCTTCTATCGTATTCCACACGGTTCCATTGGATCGAAACTTCGGCTTCGTGCCCGCCGCATCCTCATCGATCTCTGCCACAGAGGCGACATAATAATTCACCTGAAAATCATTTCTGCGCACCTTCTTGCTGAACGCCCGGTCGATTCGGGCAGAGACCTTCGCACAGTTCTCCTGATTGATCTCCGGAAGCATGATCAAATACTGCTGGGTATTATAACGTGTATAAAAATCACCGCGGCGCAGCACTTCCATGATCGAATCACGCAGCGCCCTGGAGATTACCTGCTCGCGCTCCTCAGAGCCCATATCTCCTCCTGTGTATTTGAGCGTACAGAGCATGAGATACACCGACATCCCATTGCGCTCCATCATACGGCTAATCACATGGTAAATGTCGACAAAGCTCGGATATGTACAATAGTAAGCGCCCGGAAACTTCTGTCTCTCCCGAATCCTCTGCTTGATGTCATGGATAACTCCGGAGGACTGCGAAATGCGCTCAGCCATCAGGCGCGCGCGCTCCAGCATCTCAGGGGACGGCGGCAAGCCAAGCTCATCAAAGAACAGCTTCGTCACCTTCTCGTAGATCTCCATAGCCTCCCGGAAACGGGACATCGCAATCAGGCTATCGATCTGCCAAAGCGCCCAATCATTGAATGGATAGATCGCAGCGGCCGTAGTCGCAAGCTGAAGAATCTCCTCATAGCGGTCCTCCGCCTGCAGCCACCCAAACAGCTTCCGAAGGCTCTCCTCATAAAGCTCCTGGTAATGCACGTTGCGCACAGCGACCCAGTCCTCGCCAACCATATTCGGCAAAAATTCACCAGTATAGAGACGGCACGCCTCCAGGAATGTCTCTGTCCTCTCCGCCCGGTCCTCCGTCCTTCTGCCTTTCTCGATCAACTTCTCAAATTCGATCGCATCTACCTTGACCGGGATTGCCTCATCCTCCCAGCGGCACATGCCTCTCTTGATCACAACGTAATTCGCATCAGGGAACCCTGCCGATTTGAGCTGCTTCTTCAGGCGGAAAATCGTGTTGTTCAGGCTTCCATTCTTGTTCTCGACCTCTTCACGCCCATAGAGAGAATCCGCCAGGCTGGTCTTCGCGATCCCGCCGGCTTCAATATTCATCAGAAGTATCTGTAGAAGCTGCATCGACTTGGACGTCGTATTGCGGTCCAGTGCAATTTCGCGTCCCTCGTAATAGATGGAAAACCCTCCGAGCATCTTCGCCTTCAGCACATGCTCCGCCATGATATCCACACCTCACTTTCTTTGTTGCTGTTTTGCCGTAACTGTCAATCTACTATCGCTGTCCGCCAGCGCCAAAAAAACTCCTTTTATATTATGCCACAAAATTGTCAGAATCGCAACCACAGCTTGTGTTACATGAATAGAAAAAATGAATATATGATTGAATTTTCCAGACATTTCAGGACAACTTGTGCAGTACTTCCTCAAAGCAGACACCGTCTGTCAGCGGCAAATCCAACTCAATCGACTTCTCGATGCAGCGCTTGATAAAAAGCGAAGCCTTCCGAACTGAATCCTGAAACGGCACACCGTTGACGGCATCCGCCGCGACAATCGCCGCAAAAATGTCCCCGGTCCCCGATCTCTGCGTGCCGACCTTGTGCGTGCGGCGTATCTTGCCCGGCTGCCCCTTCTCATGACAGTAATTCGCGATAAACTCTCCCTGTGGAATCCCGGTGATCACCACTTTCCCCGGCCCGAGCGCGCTGAGCTTCTCTGCAAGCTCGACGATCTCCCGCATCCTCCACGGATCCGAGTGATACGGCGTGTCCGTCAGAATACACGCCTCCGTCAAATTCGGCGTCAGGATATCCGCGTATGTCACGAGCTTCTTCATCTCCTCGCACATCTGCCGCGTATAGGTCGGATACGGTTTTCCGTAATCTCCCATCACCGGATCAACGACTATGATCGTGTCCTCCCGGCGAAACTCCCGAAAGAATCGAATCACAATCTGAATCTGTTCCTTTGAGCCGAGAAAGCCACTGCTGATGCCACGAAACTCCAACCCCAGCTTCTTCCATTCATCAATATATGCCTGCATCCGGTCTGTGTAGTCCTCAAAGAAAAAACTGTCAAAACCGGTGTGATTCGAAAAGATTGATGTCGGGACAGGGCAGCACTGAATCCTCATTGCGGAAATGATCGGGAGCGCCACCGCGATCGAACAACGCCCGAAGCCCGAGAAATCATTGATCACGGCAATTTTCTTTTGATGGTTATGATCTGCCTTCATATATGCTCACCTCAACGAATATCAGAAATCTTGTCATGGTCAATTATTATATCCCCTCTGTTTCTGTTCTGTCAATTCTATTCCACCGTTTTTGTCTTTGTTCCTTCCAAAAAGGAGCGCCGCAAACTTGCGACGCCCCTTCGTGTTACATTATTTTGCTTTACCAACGCCGGATCAGATCCGATTTCCTCCGATCAACCTCAGCTGCGTTTTTTGCGCTTCATCAGGAACGCTGCAATCAACAGCAGAGCCGCCGCCAGCAACAATCCAATATACAGCGCAATCGGTGTCTCATCGCCCGTCTTCACGGCCTTTGTCGACTTCGGAACCGTTCCCTCCGTCTGCTCTTCTTCCTCGTGGTATCCCTCGGTCTCGGTCTCCTCCTCACGCTCTTTGTTCGTGATCACAGCCTTGCCCTCGAGATTATCCAGGTCCATGGTAACCTTCGAGCCGTCCACAGATACATCGTACTGGAACGATGCCGCGCCTGCCACCGGTTTGCCATTCTGATCGACCTCAGTCACATATACGGTCGTCTGTCCTTCCTCCGGAACCGACACAATCACCGTATCGGATACCGAAGACTTGCCATCCAGGGCCAGCTTCACAATGTTCTGTGTCACATCCTCAGAAAGCTTCGTAAACTCCGCGTCAGCAAAGATTCCTGCGTAGAATGTCTTGTTGCTTGTCTTGAGAACTCCATCCGCTCCGAGCAGCTGCTTCGTGATCGTCAGCTTACCCTCACGGTAGAAGCGGTCCGGCGCCTCCGTAAATACATTGCGGAAGTAGATTACCTTCGTGCCGTCACCCTTCTCGATTGTCACAACATTGTCATTGTAGAAGTCTACACTGTACATCTCGCCTGTTGCCAGAGCGCCGCCGATGTTATTGACTACCGTACCGTTCTCCAGCGTCTCTGCCACGTAGTAAGTCTTGCCAACCTCAAGGTTCTCGAATGTCGTCGAAGACGTATTCATATTCTTGAACTCAATCGGCTGAATCTCAGATACGCGGTTCGTCAGAGCTTCGTCATCGAACAGGGCCACATAGAAGGTCGCGTCCACTGCGTTCCACAGCTCGTTGTTGTATACAAGCTGCTTCGTCACTACAAGGCTCGTATCCACTTCTTCCGGTGCGTTCGTCACATCCAGCTCTACCGTTATTTCGGCCTTCGTCTTGTCTGTCTCATCCGGACCAATCGTGAACGGATACTGCTTCGGCTCACCGTTCTCATCCGTCGCGATGACGAATCCTTCCGGAGCCTCCGTCTCAACGAAGTAGTAATCATTCATCTGCAGACCGCCGATTGTCAGCGTGCCGTCGATGTCAGTTACATACGCCGCGTTGTTGTACAGCGCCCATCCGCTCTCAGCCTCAGCTGTCTTGTAATACAGCTGGAATGCCGCGCCTGCGAGTGCCTCGCCGGTCGTCTCGCTCGTCTTTCTCAGTGTCACGGAACCGATGATCGGCGCATCCTCTACCAGGTAGGTGACGTTGCCATCTTCATCCGTCGTCTTCGTCATCTGCGTCGTAATCGTACCATCCTTCTCGACCGTGAACTCAATGTCGCTCGTGTATGCGTATCCATCCGGAGCAACCTTCTCACGAAGCGTGTAGCTCTCGCCTGCCTTCAGCTTGCCGCCGAAGTCGTGCGTCTCGCCTACCTTCGAAGTCCAGCTGTCTACTACGTTGCCGTCCTTGTCGAGCACTTCGAGCTCTGCTCCCTCGACTTCCTTGCTGTTGTCGCCAACTTCCGTCTTGTTCACGTTAAACTTGATCGGCGCATCCTCTACCAGGTAGGTGACGTTGCCGTCCTCGTCCTCAGTCTTTGGCATGTCTGTCGTGATCGTGCCATCCTTTCCGACCGTGAACTCGATGTCTGTCACGTATGCGTATCCGTCCGGAGCAACCTTCTCACGAAGCGTGTAGCTCTCGCCTGCCTTCAGCTTGCCGCCGAAGTCGTGCGTCTCGCCTGCCTTCGAAGTCCAGCTGTCTACTACGTTGCCGTCCTTGTCGAGCACCTCGAGCTCTGCTCCCTCGACTTCCTTGCTGTTGTCGCCAACCTCCGTCTTGTTCACGTTGAACTTGATCGGCGCATCCTCTACCAGGTAGGTAACGTTGCCGTCCTCGTCCTCGGTCTTTGGCATGTCTGTCGTGATCGTGCCATCCTTTCCGACCGTGAACTCGATGTCTGTCACATATGCGTATCCGTCCGGAGCAACCTTCTCACGAAGCGTGTAGCTCTCGCCTGCCTTCAGCTTGCCGCCGAAGTCGTGCGTCTCGCCTACCTTCGAAGTCCAGCTGTCTACCACATTGCCGTCCTTGTCGAGCACTTCGAGCTCTGCTCCCTCGACTTCCTTGCTGTTGTCGCCAACTTCTGTCTTGTTCACGTTGAAGTAGATGTCCTTATCGACCATGGTTACCAGCGTAACTTCCTTGCCGTCAACCGTGATCTTGCCGTCCTCAGTCACCGTAAACTCGATTGCCTCAGCCGTGCCGTAGCCGACCGGAGCCTCAGCCTCTTCCAGAGTATATGTCTTGCCTGCTTCCAGCTTACCGGTAAGCTCGTGGATCTCTGCAGTCGTTGTCCACTCGTCCACTACCTTGCTTTCCGCATCTTTAACCTGAAGCTTCGCGCCTACTACTTTATTACCGTTCTCATCTACCTTGTCAAGCTTCACATCGGTCACGTCGTTCGTAAACGCCATCACGAATCCGATGATGTTCTCAACCGCCTCGCCGTCCACAGCAATGCCTGTTACATTTGCACTCAGTGTACCGTCGCCGTTGTCAATTACCTCAACGGTTACCGTGTAAACCGTATCGTCGTACAGGTAGATGCCTCTCTCGTCCGGAATCGCCTCACTCACCGTGTAGGTGAAGGTCTTTCCGGCGTCTGCCAGACCGTAGGTTACGATATCTGTGAAAGAAATCTTACCGTCTGCATTGTTCTGTGCAGTCGCAACCTCGTTGCCCTCCGCATCCTTCACTACGAAGTCAAATGTGCCAAGCTCCGTCGCCGGATCTTTCATTGCCTTCTCTGCTTCGAGCGAAAGCTTACCGGTCGCGTCATACGTATTCACGAAGTCTGCATCCACCGCCAGATAATATCCATCTGTGGTCTGTACGAGTCCGGTCACTTCATACGTAAATCCGCCCTCGCCATCGTCAACTACGTTTACTGTCACCGTATAGGTCTCCTCGGAGTAGGTGATACCGCCGTCCTCTTCCTTGACCTCACTGATCGTGTAGCTGTGCGATCCGATATCAGTTAGACCATACTCAATTCCACTGAACTTGATTCTTCCGGTCGCATCGTTCGTGCCGGTCGCGACTACCAGGGCGTTACCATCCTCATCCGTCTTGCCGTCTTCCGTCACTACGAAGTGGAACTGTCCAGCTTCAAGAGCCTTGCCACTCAGCGTCTTCGTCGCCGCAAAGGCGATACTGCCTTCCGCGTTGTAGGTATTCACGAATTCCGCGTCATCGATCGCATAGATGCCATCCTCGTCCTTCGTTGCACCTGTCACCGTGTAAGTGAATCCGCCGCTTCCATTGTCAGCCACGTTTACGCTTACCGTGTAAACGTCTTCAGAGTAGATGTAGCCGTTCACATCGCCCTTCACCTCATGTATGGTGTAGGTATGATCGCCCTTCGACGCCAGCGTATAAGCGATCGGGCTGAATACAACCTTGCCGTCCGCATCGTTGGTGCCGTTTGCTACAACGTCGTCGCCTTCCATCATCACGAAGCTGAACTGCCCTGCCTCGAGCGTTCTGCCTGTCAGTCTCTTCAGAGCCGAGAACTGAATCGAGCCGTCCGCCTCATAGGTGTTTGCAAATTCAACTGTGCAGCCCTCGAACATCGTGCCCGTGAATGCATCGCCATCCTTCGTGACAGATGTAATCTCAGACTTGAGACTGCCGTCGCCGTTGTCACTTACATGAACCGTTACTTCATATACTGAATCATCATACGTGTAACCCGGAGCCTTTTCATCATCCTCCGTAATCACATAAGTATGGTCGCCCAGGTCATTATTTACTTTATCCTTCAGCTCATACGGAATCGCAGTGAACGTAATCTTGCCATCCGCGTCATTCGTGCCGGTCGCAACTGTCGTACCGTCTTCCGTCACTGTGAAGTGGAACTGGCCTGCTGTCAGCGTTGTACCGGTCAGCGTCTTTCCACCGTTCAGCACAAGACTGCCGCTCGCTTCATAGGTATTCGCGAAGGATACCTTATCCGCCGCTACACCGCCCTTCTTAATGGACTTCACTTCAGCTTTCAGCGTTCCATCTCCATTGTCTGTGACTTCTACCGTCTCCTCGTAGATGCTGGAGTCAAACGCATATCCGGATTCGTTTTCACTCTTCTCGCTTACCAGATACGTATGAGTTCCGACATCCTCCTGTGTGTACGGAATCGAACCGAATTCCACATAGCCATCCGCATCATTCGTGCCGGTCGCAACTACCTCGCCGTTCTCTGTTACCACAAAATCGAACTGGCCATCTTCCGGATCCCTTCCGGTCAGCGTCTTCTCAGCGTCAAGTACGATCGAACCAGTCGCCTTGTAGTAATTCACAAACGTCATGCCATCAACGGTCTCATTCGCGCTGTTTGTGATTGTCTTCTCAACCTTCAGCGTACCGTTGCCGTTGTCCGTGATCGTCACCGTCACCGTGTAGGATTCCTTCGAGTAGGTATAGCCGCTTCCGTCTGTTCCACTCTCAGTCACCGTATAGGTGTACGTCTTACTCGCGTCCGCCTGCGTGTACTTGATCTCATCAAAGGTTACCAGACCGCCGTCATTATTCGTCACAGACTGATCCTGACCATCGCCCGTCAGCGTGAACGTGAACTGTCCGTTCGCAAGCTTCCTGCCGTTCAGCGTCTTCTGCGCTGTGAGCTTCAGGCTGCCCTCCGCCTTGTAGGTGTTCTTAAACGAAATCTTCTCGACAGACTTTCCGTCCTTCGTTCTGGATACTTCGGTAGCCGTCATCGTGCCGTCGCCGTTGTCCGTCACAAGCACCTGTACCGTGTAAACTTCCGTCGAGTATGTGTAGCCGTCCTCATCCTCGTCAACCTCGCTGATAGTATAGGTAAACGTCTTACCTGCATCCGCCTGCGTATAACCGACACTGTTGAACGTTACCTTGCCGTCCTTGTCGTTCGTGCCGTTCGCGACTACCAATGCATTGCCTTCCTCATCCGTCTTGCCGACTTCCGTCACGATGAAGTGGAACTGGCCTTCTGTCAGGTCTTTGCCTTCCAGCGTCTTCTCCGCTTCAAACTCATACGATCCGCTTGCCTTGTAGTCATTCGCAAACGCCATGCCCTCAACAGGATTGCCCTCGCTGTCCGTGATCGTCTTCTCTACCTTCAGCGAGCCATCGCCATTGTCCGTGACCTTCACCGTCACCGTGTACGATTCCTTCGAGTACGTATACCCGTTTCCGTCTATGCCGCTCTCAGTCACTGTGTAGTTGTACGTCTTGCCCGCATCCGCCTGCGTGTACTCGATCGTATCGAAGGTTACCTTGCTGCCGTCGTTCTTCTTCGTCTGGTCCTGACCGTCGCCCGTCAGCGTGAACGTGAACTGTCCGTCCTCAAGCGTCCGCCCGCTCAGCGTCTTCTGTGCATCAAGCTCCAGGCTGCCGCTCGCATTGTACTCATTCGCGAACGTCATCTCCTCAACAGGATTGCCCTCGCTGTCCGTGATCGTCTTCGCCACACCCAGCGTGCCGTCGCCGTTGTCCGTGATCGTCACTGTCACCGTGTACGATTCCTTCGAGTACGTGTAGCCATTGCCATCCGTACCGCTCTCAGTCACTGTGTAGTTGTACGTCTCGCCAACATCCGCCTGCGTGTACTCGATCGCGTCGAAGGTTACCTTGCCCTTGCCGTCGTTCGTCTTCGTCTGATTCTGACCGTTGCCCGTCAGCGTGAACGTGAACTGCTTATCCTCAAGCACACGCCCGCTCAGCGTCTTCTGCGCCTCAAGCTCCAGGCTTCCGCTCGCATTGTACTCGTTCGCAAACGTCATGCTGTTGACAGTCTCATTCTTGCTGTTCGTGATCGTCTTATCTACCGTCAGCGTGCCGTCGCCGTTGTCCGTGACATTCACCTTCACCGTGTACGACTCCTTCGAGTACGTGTAGCCCTTGCCGTCCGTACCGCTCTCAGTCACTGTGTAGGTGTACGTCTTGCCGTCGTCCGCCTGCGTGTACTCGATCGGGTCAAAGGTTACCTTGCCACCATCCTTGTTCGTCTTCTCCTGGTTCTGTCCGCTGCCCGTCAGCGTGAACGTGAACTGGTCAACCTCAAGGGCCCTGCCGCTCAGCGTCTTCTGCGCCTCGAGCTTCAGGCTGTCCTTCGCCTCGTACGTGTTCGCAAAGGTTCCGTCCGTGATCTTATATATGCCGCTTCCTTCCGGAGTCTCGGTCGCCCCCGTCACCTCGTACGTGAAGCCGCCCTTGCCGTCGTCCTTCACATCCACGGTCACCGTATATTTCGCTTCGGAGTAATCGTAGCCGCCGGCTCCCTCGTTCTCCTCGTATACCTCATACGTATGCGTCCCCTTGCTCTCAAGCGTCGGGTAGCTGACCGCTGAGAAGGTGACCTTGCCATCCGCGTCGTTCGTGCCCCTTGCCACGATGTTCGGCTTGCCCTCTTTGTCCGTTCCTTCCGCGATCACGAAATGGAACTGCTCAGCCTGGAGCACCTTTCCTGTCAGGGACTTCTCCGCCTCGAACTTGATCTCGCCTTCCGCCTTATACGTATTCTCAAATGTGATCAGGCTCCCGTCAAGCATCTCGTCTTTGCCGATCTCTTCTCCATCCTTCTTGATGGATATGATCTCTGACTTGAGCGTGCCGTCGCCATTGTCGCTTACCTTAACCTTCACTTCATAGGTCGCGTCATCGTACGTATAGCCCGCAGCCCCGTCGTCCGTCTCCTTGACCACGTAGGTATGCTCGCCGACATCGCTCTTCCCGTCCGTCATCGTGTACGGGATCGCGGTGAACGTGATCTTGCCGTCCGCATCGTTTGCGCCGGTCGCCACCGTCACGCCATCCTCGGTCACCGTGAAGTTAAACTGGCCTGCCGTCAGCGTTGTGCCCTCCAGCTCCTTGCCGCCGTTCAGCACGATGCTGCCTTTCGCCTCATACCTGTTTACGAACTCCGGCGTGCCCTCTACTTCGTCGCCTGCCAGGTTCGTGACTTTCTTTGTCACGTTCAGCGTGCTGTCGCCATTGTCCTCAACCGTCACCGTTACCGTGTAGACTTCCGTCGAGTACGTATAGCCGTCTCCGTCTATGCCTTCCTCGGTGATCGTATAGACATGGTCGCCGATGTCGCCCTCGTCATAGGTCAGCGCGTCAAACTTCACGTTGCCGTCCTCGTCGTTCGTCTTCGTCTGCAGCACGGTATCACCCTGCTTCAGATAGAACGTGAACTGATCCTTCTCAAGCACCCTGCCCTTCAGCGTCTTGTGCGCATCAAGCTCGATCGTGCCGCTTGCCTCGTACGTGTTCTCGAACTCCGGCGTCCCCGTCACATCATTGCCGTCTTTGTCCGTGATCTTCTTCGTCACGTTCAGCGTGCCGTCACCTTTGTCCTCAACCGTTACCGTTACCGTGTAGACTTCCGTCGAGTACGTATAGCCGGCCGCGTCCTTCGCCACCTCTGTCAGCTTGTAGACATGCGTGCCGAGCTGGTCCTGGTTGTACGTCAGGGCCTTGAACTTCACGTCGCCCTTGCCGTCATTGCTGACCGTCTCGTTTACGCCCTCGCCGCTCAGCGTGAACTCGAACTGACCGTCCTCAAGCGTCCGCCCGCTCAGCGTCTTCTGCGCCTCGAGCTCCAGCTTGCCGCTCGCCTCGTACTCGTTCGCGAACAGCATACCGTTTACAGGCTTATTATCGCTGTTCGTGATCGTCTTATCTACCGTCAGCGTACCGTTGCCATTGTCCGTGATCGTCACTTCTACCGTGTACGATTCCTTCGAGTACGTATAGCCATTGCCGTCCGTACCGCTCTCAGTCACCGTGTAGGTGTACGTCTTGCCGTCGTCCGCCTGCGTGTACTCGATCGCGTCAAAGGTTACCTTGCCATCACCGTCGTTCTTCTTTGTCTGGTTCTGGCCGTCGCCCGTCAGCGTGAACGTGAACTGCTTATCCCCAAGCACACGCCCGCTCAGCGTCTTCTGCGCATCCAGCTCCAGGCTGCCGCCCGCATTGTACGTGTTCGCAAAGGTCCCGTCCGTGATCGCGTATATGCCGCTTCCCGGCGCCGTCTCGGTCGCTCCCTTCACTTCGTACGTGAAGCCGCCCCTGCCGTCGTCCTGCACATCCACGGTCACCGTATACTCCGCATCGGAGTATGTGTAGCCGCCGGTTCCCTTGTTCTCCTCATATACCTTGTACGTGTGCAGCCCTTTGCTCTCCACCGTCAGGTAGCTGATCGGTGCAAAGGTGATCTTGCCGCTTGCGTCATTCGTGCCCTTTGCCACGATGTTCAGCTCGCCCTCTTCATTCGTCTCTTCCGCGATTATAAAGCTGAACTGCTCCGCGTCCTTGAGCTCCTTGCCGGTCAGCGTCTTCGTCGCCTCAAACTGGATCGAGCCTTCCGCCTCATACTTGTTCGCAAACGTGATCACGCTGCCGTCGATCAGTCCGCCCAGGTCGATCGTCTCGCCATCCTTCGTCACGGAAGTAACTTTCGCCTCAAGCGTCCCATTGCCCTTGTCGCTTACCATGACGGTTACTGTATATACCGAATCGTCATACGTGTAACCCGGAGCACTGTCGTCTGTCTCCTTGACCACATACGTATGCTCGCCAAGATCGCTCATATCAGCCGTCAGCATGTACGTAATCGGGTCAAACGTGATACTGCCGTCCGCATTGTTCGATCCGGTCGCCACCGTCACGCCATCCTCGGTCACCGTGAAGTCAAACTGGCCTGCCGTCAGCGTCGTGCCCTCCAGCTTCTTGCCGCCCTCCAGCACGATGCTGCCTTCTGCCTTATACTCGTTTACGAACTCCGGCGTGCCCTTTACTTCGTCGCCTGCCAGATTCGTGACTTTCTTCGTCACGTTCAGCGTGCTGTCGCCGTTGTCCTCAACCGTCACCGTTACCGTGTAGACTTCCGTCGAGTACGTATAGCCCTCTCCGTCTATGCCTTCCTCGGTGATCGTATAGACATGGTCGCCGATGTCGCCCTCGTCATAGGTCAGCGCGTCAAACTTCACGTTGCCGTCCTCGTCGTTCGTCTTCGTCTGCAGCACGGTATCACCCTGCTTCAGATAGAACGTGAACTGATCCTTCTCAAGCACCCTGCCCTTCAGCGTCTTGTGCGCATCAAGCTCGATCGTGCCGCTTGCCTCGTACGTGTTCTCGAACTCCGGCGTCCCCGTCACAT
>CANQEB010000023.1 GCA_947594085.1 uncultured Lachnospiraceae bacterium
CATTGAAAGTGTACTGGCTCTTTCCGATGTACTTTATGATGGAAGCTGTGACCCCGGTCTCTTCCCGCACCTCGCGGGCAGCCGTATCTTTATATTCTTCGCCCTCTTCCACGGTTCCCTTGGGAAGAACCCAGCCCTCGTACTTGTTCTTATAGCTTTTGTACAAAACAAGTATCTTTCCTCTGAATATCACCACACCGCCACAGCTTGTTGCCTCGATCATTGCAATCCCTCCTGTCTGCGTTGTGCCACAAATGACTGCAAACAGTATAACTCTTTTTTGAAAATCGTGCAACCTGAAATCGCCATGCCGTTTGATAATCATGGAAACCGTCTGCTCAATTGCCGTAAATGCTGTAATATGCCTGGAAAACCTGCGACGCGATCGGCACCGCCGTCTGGCTTCCTGTCCCTCCGTTTTCGGCAATCACCGCAACGACTAGATCCGGATCCGCCACATCTGAGAATCCGACGAACCACGAATGCGTGCCTTCCTGTCCTCCACTTATATATTCTGCCGATCCGGTTTTGCCCGCCGCGGTAAAATTATACCACCCAAGCTCTGTCGCCGTCCCGTTCAGCACGGTTTCCTGCATATACTCCTTGAGAATACGTGCTTCCTCTTCCGTCATCAACCGCTTGTATCTGGATGGTTTTGTCGTTGACACCAGATCCCCCTCCCATGTCTGAACACGGTCAATACAGTATGGCTTCATGAGAATTCCGCCATTTGCAACCGTAGCCGCAATCATAGCCATATGCAGCGGTGTCATCAGCGTCTCTCCCTGACCGATCGCCGTAGTCATCTGCTCCCCGTAGGAAGCGTCCCGGTTCAGATTGAACTGAGATGTACTATGCTGCAGCGTCACGGGAAGAGAACGATTAAACAAAAACTCCTCGCATACTGAAATGAAATCTTCATTGTCAAGATCCATCCCGATCTTCGCGAACGCCGTATTACAGGAATGGGAGAATGCGCCCTTCAGGTCTTCCTGCCCATGCACCGTGTTGTTGTAGCAATTGATCGTGACATCGTTCACTGTGATCTGCGAGATGCAGTCATACTGGAAGTTCTGGAATTCTCCCGGCTTCTGGCGCATATATGCAAGCGTCGTCAGAATCTTGAACGTGGAACCCGGCGGGTACAAGCCCTGAGTCGCACGGTTCAAAAGGACGCTGCTCGTGTTGTCCGTCACCAGGCTCTCCCACACCTCGCCGATCGTATTCGGATCAAAGTCCGGCTTCGATACCATCGCAAGAATTTTCCCCGTATCCGGCTCCAGCGCAACGACTGCCCCATTGTAGGAGCCGAGCGCATCGTACGCCACACTCTGAAGATTCGCATTCAGTGTCACCACGACCGAATCGCCCCGTGTCTTCGTGTCCCCCTCATCCTCCTGTCTGGAGAGTGCCGAGACATGGGAGGAAAGCAGCTCCTTGTTGCAGGCTGCTTCCAGACCAGACTGCCCGTTTGTCGCATATCCGATGATATGAGCAAACTTGTTCGCGAACGGATATACCCGGACCTCCTCGCCATCATCGAGTACGTCTGTCTGCGCAAGCACACTTCCGTCCGCGGAGAGGATTGTGCCGCGGATGTATTTGTCCATATTCGCGATATCCTTCGTGTTGTAGACGCTGGAGTTCAGATCCTTTACCTTCCATATATTGAGATAGACGAGATATCCGATCATGATAAGGAAAAGGAACACAAAGGTGTACGTCACGATCCCTAGCTCCGTGTTCCGCCCACCGCTTTGAACAGGCTCAGGCTCCTGTTCAAAGCGCACTTCCTTCACCCGCACCGGTATCTTATTTTCTGCGCGTCTTCTCGTCGTATCTCTCTTCCTGGTACGGTCTTTCCCGGTAGTCCGGTCCGTCATCCGCGTAGTATTCGTACCGCGGCCCGAAGTACCCGTCTGGGTCGTAGAATCCGTTTCCCGGTTCGTCCCATCCATTGCGGCCTTCGCTGCCGTAGCCCGTCTCCCGCGCTTCGGCGTATCTGTCGTCCTCATAATAACCCTCCTGCACTCCGGTGTAATTTGCCTCTCCGTGATACGGAGACCACGCTTCCTGAATTCTCTTCTCTGCTTTGCTTTCCTCGTCACGCTGGAGCATGTACAGACCCTGTACGATCGCAAACATAATCAGCGTACTCAGCATCGAGCTGCCGCCATAGCTGACCAGCGGCAGGGTCACGCCCGTAAGCGGAATCAACTTGGTCGCGCCGCCTACCGTCAAAAACGTCTGTACCGCGTAGGTCGTCCCAAGTCCAACCGCCACCAGCCGGTAATAGCGGTTGGTAAGCTGCATCGCAATATTGGCAAACATGATGAAGCAGCTCATACATACCAGAATCAGGCAGATGCCAAAAACGCAGCCGAGCTCTTCACAGATCGCAGAAAACATCATATCCTGTGCCGCCAGAGGAATCGCTCCCGGAGAGCCCTGGCACAATCCGGTACCAAACCAGCCTCCGGCGCTGATTGCAAACAGCGATTGGCCGATCTGATATCCGTCTCCCTGGTAGTCCTTAAACGGATTCTTCCATGCCTCCACACGCACTCTCACATGTCCAAACAGAAAATACGCGCCTACGGCAGCCACCGAACCTGACAACACACCAGCCAGCACATAGAATGGATTCCTCGTTGCCACAAACAGCATCACAAGGTAAGTGACAAAGAAGATCAGCGCACTCCCCAGATCCTTCGAGATCACCAGAATCAATACATGGACAGCCGCAAGCCCTGTGGCGATCACGATACGTCGGAAATCCCGCGCGTGTGTGAGCAAGCCCGCAATCGCAAAGACAAAGATGATTTTGACAAATTCAGACGGTTGGACGGAAATCCCGCCCACTTCGAAAGAGATCTTTGCGCCATATGTCACACGAGCCGCAATCGCGACAAGTCCCAGCATACCGATGCCAAGCAACGTATACGCCCAATACATCCTTGTGATAAAGCGCAGCTTTCGTATGATCACTGGAATCAGCAACGCCACAATCGACGAGAGCACGGCAATCTTGAACTGCTTGACACTCTGTTCGTAGGATAACCGTGTGACCATAATGAAGCCGATGCATGTCAGCATACACATATTGTTGATCAAGAGGCGCGATGCCTTGCGATACAGATTGCCGAACAGGACAAGAACCGCCGCAAGATACAGTACCTGGGCCCCGTAGAACAGCAGAATTGTCGTCTCAGACAGCTCAAGGTACAATACCATAAACGCAACAAAATGCATAAAAAACATCAGCATATTTTGGCGCAAAAACAGATAGCCTTTCGCCTCTTCATCCTTCAGGCGAAATACCGTAAAGCACTGCAGCGTATAAAGTGCCATCAGCAGCAGGATCAGATATTTGGAAATCTGAATAATCAAATTTATCATAATCCTATTCCACTCCCCTTCTGAAGTGTCCTCTCGTCCCGTTCACGGTAAAATCTCCCTTCGGCTCGTCACCGCGCAATGTGCAAACGCACGCCTCTATCACATCTGCCGCCTCCTCCTTCGTCTCAATCGTAAAAGAAAGGCGGACATAAGCCGGCGCAAGCCGCACAAGCTCAGGCTGACAGCCACACAGCATCAGCGGCACACTGTTGTATATGGTATTGCAACAGAATAAGCAACGATTTAAGACCGGAAACCTGGCATTCTTTCGGTCCGTAAGGTAAATAACGCTCGGAGTCCCCGTGCATCTGTCTGTATTTTTCACCACGCACTGCGCTGACTGCATCAGCGCCTGATAACCGTATACGTTCAGTTCCGCGTGAGTTTGGTTCAAGTCAAGTAACTCCCGAGCATTCAGCTCGGCCGGGAGCGTAAAGCGTCCCACACCTTGTCCCCGCAGAAAATCAGCTGCACAGCGGTTGTATGCGTATAAATTGTCATCCGCAGCCAGGACAGACGAAAGCTTGTTTTCCCTGATATAGTCCTGAAAAAATGCAAGCTCATCAATCGTGTGAAGAAGGTAGCCGTCCATCTTTCGCATCACCGTCTGCATCGTATGTCCTGACAGAAATGCCCGTTCCCGGCTGCGCAACACGCTGGGACAGCTCAAAAAGCAACGCCATCCCCTGCGCTTTACACGCTCCACAATCTGAATTGCCTTTGCCTCTTGATCCTGCAACATTCCAAATATTAGACTGTCCAGATAAATCGTGTCTATCCCAGGTTCCCTGCACTCCAGCACCGCTTCAAGCTGCGCTTCTGTCGTCACCAGGATATTTATCTGAAAGGCGGTAGCTTTTCGCGGTTGGTCGTCAAACGACTGATCGTCGGCACTTGAAATAATTCTCTCTCCGATGACGTTTTCCCTTTTCCCGGATGCATTCTCCAGCACAACAGCCGACCTCCTTCTGTCTGCCAAAAGCTTTTCCTTCAACAGGGAAAGTCCCGTGCGCCGCAGTTCATTTAATTTTGCAACCGGAAGGAACAATCCATCCGCAAGCGATATATCCAACCGATCAAACACAAAAGGTGTATTGCCTGTCTTCAGCATCTGCCGTCGCACAGAGTTCACATCAGCCGACTGCTTTAGCGCCGGCTCTGCAATCTCGAGCGAACATTCGACAAAAACGTCTCTGCACCTAAGCCGAAGAACAGCCGGAGCTTCCGCTGATACAAGAAGCTCTCCGCTTATCCTTTCCCGCAATTCAGCGGCCAGATATTGGTTTTTCAGCTCTTCCAGAAGCCGCGCGTTTTTTGTTCGGTAGAGCAGGCCATCCTTCGGACGCCAATCTTTTGGCAACGGAAGGCGTACTGCTTCCCCTTTTTCCACATCCTCGCCAAGCGTAATCTCTCTGCCAGGCGCAAGCTCTATCATATCGCCTTTTCCGAGCGGTTCAATCGCCGTGTATTTTGGCTTTCCGCTCTTTCCTGCGCTGACCTTGAGCACGGCAGTCCCCATGTGATTTGGGCGATGCGTTGACATCATTTCTTTTCCATTGTGAGTATAATAATATCCTCCAGAAAAACCGCCACGATTGTACAAGTCGAGCAGAACCTTGCGGTCCGCATCCTCAACGCGGTAATTCTTTTTTCCTACATCCTGATATAAATCGAGATACTTCCTGTAAATACTCACAACTCCAGCCGTATATTCCGGCCGCTTCATCCTTCCCTCAATCTTAAGGGAAGAGACACCCGCTTCCAGAATATCCGGCAAACGATCCAGCGTACACATATCTTTCATGGAAAGAAGGCACGCTGCCGGCCCCGGATTTCCCTGAACACGGTACGGTAATCTGCAGGGCTGTGCACAGCGACCCCGATTGCCGCTTCTGCCGCCAAGAAGACTGCTAAACAGACACTGTCCGGAGTAAGAATAACACATTGCGCCGTGAACAAACGCCTCAATTTCTATACCTGTATCCTCTGCGATCGTGTGAATTTCTTCCAGGGACAGCTCTCTTGCCACCACGACACGTGAAACTCCCTGCTCCTTCAACAGCCGGGCTCCCTCCGGGCCCGTGACCGTCATCTGTGTACTCGCATGCACCGGCAAACCAGGGAAATGCTCCTGTACAAAGCGCATCACACCGAAATCCTGCACGATCACTCCGTCGATGCCATTCTCATAGTACGGCAGAAGATATGGATAGAGCATGGTCGCTAACTCATGCTCCTTCAGCAGAGTATTGACTGTGAGGTACAGCTTTCTGTCATGGATGTGGCAGTACTCCAGCCCGCCAAGCAGCTGCTCTTCCTCCGGGTTGTCCGCATATGCCCGCGCCCCGAACATTTTACCGCCTACATACACGGCATCTGCGCCGGCATTCACTGCGGCAATTATGCTTTCATATGAGCCGGCCGGTGCAAGCAGTTCCCACATAATACCTCCCTGATACTATATACTCTGAGCATAATATCCTCTCAATGATGCTCTATAAACCATGCAGAGCGAGAAAAATATATCATTTTCCTCGCTCGCGGGTAATCACTGTCTCTGTTTCTGATTTTGAAGCTTTGTCTCCATCTGAATATTTTCCTTCTGGAGCTGCGCGTTCTTCTCTTCCAGTGCGGCAGCATCCTTTCCGGCATTTTCAAGCTTGATCTGTGCCGTGATCAGCTCATGTTTCAAATCGTAAATCTCTTTATCCTTCTGAGTAAGCTCCTGCTCCAGCTCTTCTACCCTTTTTTTCATTTTAAAATAGTCATCGGCAACATTCAGGTCGAGGAGAATCCCCTTCAGCTCCGGGGACATCCTCTGATATCCCTCGAGATTTCTGCACTCTGAAATCCGTCCATTCAGGTACGTGGCGACACGCTGCAGATACTCCTCGCTCTCATAGCCGCTCAGCGTATATATTTTCCCCGCAATTATCACTTGTGTTTTGATCTTGGATGACATGGTTAGCCTTCCTTTCATTCGTCCTAAAAACATTATAAGCGAATTTGAAAAAAATACAACCGTTTCTTCCGGAACATGAGCAGAAATGCAGGCACATGATTTTTAGTCGCCATTTCGGCTTCTTCCCAAATGCTCATACGCAAAATCTGTCACTACGCGCCCTTTCGGTGTCCGGTTCAGAAAACCGTTTTTCAGAAGATACGGTTCATAGACATCCTCGATCGTCCCGGAATCCTCTCCGATCGCCGCAGACAACGTCTCCAAACCCACCGGTCCACCTCCAAACTTGTCGATCATGAGTCCCAGGATTGCCCGGTCAATATGATCCAGTCCAAAGCGATCCACCTCGAGTAGATCCAGGGCCTCCGATGCGACAGCGGAGGAAATCCGCCCGTCATAGCGAACCTGTGCGTAATCGCGCACTCGCTTGAGCATCCGATTCGCAAGCCTCGGTGTCCCGCGTGAACGGCGGGCAATCTCAAGCGCACCGCGATTGTCGATCTCCACGCCCAGCACCTTAGCGGATCGAAGTACAATCGTCTGAAGCTCCTTCTCAGAGTAATATTCCAGATGGTTCACCACGCCGAACCGGTCCCGCAGCGGAGCAGAAAGCATACCCGCCCTTGTAGTTGCCCCAATCAGCGTGAAGCGTGGAAGGTCAAGTCGGATCGAGCGGGCCGCCGCCCCCTTCCCGATCATGATATCGATCGCGAAATCTTCCATCGCCGGGTATAAGACTTCTTCTACCTGGCGATTTAATCGGTGAATCTCATCGATAAACAGGACATCACCCTCCTGGAGGTTGTTTAGGATTGCCGCCATCTCCCCTGGCTTCTCGATCGCAGGCCCGGATGTGATTTTGATGTTTACATCCATCTCATTGGCAATGATACAGGCAAGCGTCGTCTTGCCGAGCCCTGGAGGGCCATAAAAAAGCACATGATCCAAGGCATCCTGTCTCTGCTTTGCCGCGTCAATAAAAATCCGCAGCGTGTCCTTTGCTTTCTCTTGCCCGATATATTCATTCAAAAGCTGTGGGCGAAGTCCTGGCTCCAGGCGGATATCTTCCTCGGTTGTATCTGTCGTTATAATTCTTTTCGCCATAAAATCTCCTGATTTAACGTCACAACGAC
The DNA here is from genome assembly GCA_947594085.1 of uncultured Lachnospiraceae bacterium. Lineage (GTDB taxonomy): Bacteria > Bacillota > Clostridia > Lachnospirales > Lachnospiraceae > Choladousia. Next base: position 7,495 of record CANQEB010000023.1, read on the forward strand.
GAAATCTGTCTGAGTGCCAGCTTCAGGAGTGTCTCTGTATCCATATCTCCGGAATTCTCAACACTGCGCACCGCCTTCAAGGCATCACTGCCTGCATATCCAAGAGCAACCAAAGCCTGCACGGCTTCTGATTTCGCATCGTCAAGCTGTGCAGCGGCAGCTTCCTCGCTGTGGGTCAGCTTCTTCTCAAACGCATCCTCAAAACTTAATTTATCCTTCAATTCCAAAATAAGCTTTTGGGCCGTCTTTCCTCCAATTCCCGGTGCCTTCGATATCGCCTTGACATCGTCTGAGAGCACGGCAAATCGAATGTCATCTGCAGTCAGGGCGGACAGAATCCCAAGCCCTGCCTTCGGTCCGACACCGCTCACCGTCAGCAGAAGCTTGTACATCTCCAGATCATCTTCATCCAAAAAGCCAAATAGCTGCATCGCGTCCTCGCGTACACTCAGATACGTATGCAGAATAATTTCCTCCCCACGTCCCGGCATGCGCGAAGCATCACGTGAACTGATAAAAGCCTGATACCCGACTCCATTCACCTCAAGAACCACGCGCGTCTGAGTAACCGCCGCGACGATTCCACGCAAGTATGCAATCATAGTCTTCCTCCAGCCGTATTCTATCTGTATAGCTTATTCCCTTCGCTCATCAATACGCAATCGCGTCCAGGCCCGTCTCACCCGCCGCGTCATCCCCCATGACCTGTACGGTGACACGGTTGGGAAGGCAAGTAATCATAGCCCCTTCCGTCGAAATCTTCCCCTGGCGGATGCAAATTTGATCCGGGCAATCTGCAGATGTCATCCGGACAGAACCGCTCTCGATGGAAATATGGTTGCCGGAACCAATGTCGATCTCCTGATCCTCGTCCAAGTCATAACTCCCGAGCAGCTTCCCATTCTGTCTCACCAGGACACATGTGCCGTCTCGTTTTCGGAGCATTCTGCCTCCAATCCATACAGCACAACAAATCAATACGATCATGCCTAAAATCACATCTGCTCTTTTCATATGATCACCTTTTGCATTTTAACATAAAAAAAGGACAAAATCAACCATATGTTCGATTTCATCCTTTCCATGTCCACCTGCCTTATCTCCATTGGGAAAAGAAGATATGGCCTCCAATCTGAATGTGCGAGGACGACATGCCCCGGCTCCAATAATCGCTCGGACTCAAAAAATACAAATGCGGGAAATCTACTTTTGTCCCATCAACATTCAACTTGACCGTCTTTCCCGATGCAAACTTCGCGCGCTTTTTCATCACTGCCTTCGCGGCTGCCTTGCATTCCGCATTCACGACAGTGGGATCATTGAGTACGCGATCCAGCATCGAATTCCAGACCGGGCTGAACTGACCGCTCTGATAAACGACTTCGCGCACGGTCGATGCCGGAAATATCTGACTGTAGACACGGTTCATAATGACATACCCGACCGCAAGCTTCCCGGCATACGGCTGATTGCCGGCCTCACAGTAAATGATATAAGACAAAAGCGTCTCATCATCCACCACCCGATGCGTGTAGTACTGCGATTGCACTCTGACTCCTTGACTCGGTGGCAGAACAATATTCAGAGAACCCTTGCCCTCATCATCAAAGTACCAGCGTTTCCCGTCTATCGTGATTAATCTGTCGGTAACTTTGTTGCGCGTACCCGGATCAAAATAATAATAGGTTCCGGAAATATCATGCAGCCCTGAACATACTCTGCCGTCACTGCCTAGATACCGCGCTCCTATCCATTTGTCGGTTACACGGCGTCCTTTTGCGTCCATATAATAGGTGCCAATCAGCCATCTGTTCGCCACCATGACGCCGTTTGCGTCGAAATAGTAAAAATACTTGTTGATCTTGACCCAGCCGTTCTTCAGCATCCGGCCTTTTTTCGGTTTAAAATAGTACGTCTTCCCATAAAGCGATTGCTTCCCGGTCTGTACGACGGCATTCTCGTCAAACAGATAATTGTATTGATCTATTGTGTAGAGTCCTTTTGCGTAAAGTACGCCATTCTTTCCCGCATAATAGCGCGATTCGCCGTCCTTAATCCATCTCTTTTTCTGAAGCTTTCCATTCGATGGAGAAAAGTAATACCATTTCGAGCCGATCTTTTGCTTTCCGGTCACTCGAATGCCTTCTTTGTTTACGTAAAACTTCTTTTTGATCCATTTACCGCGGGCGATCGTTCCGTTTTCCTTCTGATAGGAATAGGTCCCATCCTCATTCTCCACCCAAGAAGCATGTGCCTGCACCGAAAATCCTAAAAGCATCATGAGAAGCAGTATACCCATGAGCAAAAAATTTATCTTAGTTTTGTCCTGTAGATACATACTTCATCCCCTCTGTGCTCTAATATTTACATAACATTTTTGTAATATATGATTCACATTATATGATACATTTTAATATTTGTCAATCAAAAGAGACCGCAAAAAGCAACAAATTATTCCCCTGCGGAAACAATTTGTTGCTTTATTCACCAAGACTCATATAATGATACAGATAAGTTTTCCCCTGGACTCGTTCACGATCCGTCGCATCGCGTCCTGAAGCTTTTGCTGGCTCTCATCACTGATTGCCGCAAGTTTTGCCCGGATCCCCTCCTCCACCATCTGTTCAATCGATTTTCCGAAAATCAATGTGTTCCAGGTCCCATCTTCTGTCGCTTCATTCTCACGCATATATGTAATCAGATCCTGTGCCTGGCTTTCGCTCCCTACGATCGGCGCAATCTCGGTCTCAATTTCCGCCCGGATCAGATGAACCGATGGCGATGTCGCCCGGATCTTCACTCCATATTTGTTTCCCTGCCGAATGACCACCGGCTCCTCCATATGAATCTCTTCGCGCTGTGGAGTGATAATTCCGTAGCCGGTCTGACGGACCTCCGACATTGCCGTCGCAACAGACTCATATTCTTTCTTTAACTTTGACATTTCCCGCACAATTGAGATCAGCTGATACTCGCTTCGAATGTCTGCCCCAGTCATCTCACTCAGAATTTCATAGTACAACGGATCCTGCATCACGACAGAGACTTCTGCGTTTCCGCTCGACAGATCCACATTCTCGACCTTCGCCTTTTTTATGTATTTACTTTCCAGCACAAAGTTATCCTTGTAGATGTCGCGGATTGTGTGTAGGCCTTGCATGAACGTTCGGACAGTATCAAAGAGATCCTGCTTAAGCCAATGTGTGTTCTCCAACGTCTCCGTCCACTTCGGAGTCTGGAAAATGACACGAGTGATTGGAAACTCATACAAGAACTGTTCAAACACATTGTGTATCTCGTTTGCACCGATCTGCTCACAGTTCAAGGCCATACAGTTCACACCGTAAGTGTTCTCGATATAATTTTTTGCGGCCCTTGCATCCTCGCTATATGGTCTCGCAGAATTTACAATGACGAGAAACGGCTTCCCAATCTGCTGAAGCTGCGTAATCGCCTCTTTTTCAGCTTCCAGAAAACTGTCTCTTGGAATATCGCCGAAGCTTCCGTCAGTCGTCAACACAATTCCGATCGTCGCATGATCCATGATAACCTTCTGCGTCCCGATCCTGGCGGCATCCTGAAAGGTCACCTGCTGCTCCTGCCACGGCGTTTTCACCATGCGGGGGACACCCTCTTCCTCTGTGCCTTCCGCTCCCGGCACCAAAAAGCCAACACAGTCAACCAGCCGCACACGCATTTTTGTGTCATCCCCGACTTCGATTTCAGCTGCATCCCTGGGGATAAATTTCGGTTCAACCGTCGTGACAGTCCGCCCTGACGCACTCGCCGGCATCTCATCCTGCGCACGTGCTTTCTCCTGAGCATCCAACTCAGGCAGGACGAGATGCTCTACAAACTTTCTTACAAACGTGGATTTCCCTGTCCGCACAGGGCCTACAACGCCAACATATATTTCGCCGCCTGTCCTCATCTGAATATCTTTGTATAAGTCAAATTTTTCCATGACCAGACCCCCTGCATATACTACTTCAATATATGCCGGGGGTCTTTCTGGTAGAACTTTAACTCTTTTTTCTCCATAGCTTCTGAACAGTCACGATTGCCGCACAGATCGCGGCAATGAGAATCGTCATGATCACCAGGGATAGGAGCGCATTCTTTCCTGTCATCTTGTTTATCGAAGAAGTAAATCTCTGCAGCATAAAGGTATGTACAAGATAAATGACAAGGGTATGCTGCCCGATCTCAGAGAGCATGCACTTCCCACGTGGAATCAGCCCAAGAATACAAATGATCAGCAATCCGGAGACCAGGTATGTTCCGCACCGTTCGAGCATGCCGGAGATCGGCGTCAGCGAAAGGTCCTCATACGTCTCCAAACCCCGGAAAATCTTTCGATTGAACATTCTCCCCGCCAGAAAGAGCGCTATCTGGATTGCTACGAATCCGCCGCCACAGAACATCCACCGACGTTTCGCCCACTCCGTTATCTTGTCCACGTTCCAAAAGAATCCTGCCACCAGGTAAGGCATATAATACATACTTTGGCCAACCCGGAATTTGTCGGTAATCGTACTGTCAAACCCGGACAAAAGGGAAACCAGCAAAGTCGCCGCCAGAACATAGGCTCCCTTTTTCCCTCTGATAAAGTATGCCAGCAGATACGCATATGTCAGAAACAGCAGGTACCAGCAGCCATATCCCGGATTTCCGAATGACAGAGAAAAACCTTTTCCCTGGATCAGGGTGAGAGCCGTATTGAGAATCTCCATCATTACGTAAAGCCCCAGGACCTTGGGAATGCGTTCAATCGGATTTTTCTTTGATCTGCCAAGAAAATATCCGTTTACAAAGATGAAGGCCGGCATGTGAAAGCTGTATATTGCCGTCCACGCAAAGCCGTGCGGAAACCCTTTTTCTATATAATGTCCCAAAACTACCAGAAGAATCAGCACAGCTTTCAGGTTATCCCAATAATAAATTCTCTGTTTCTCTTCCATATGCATTCCTCTTTTCTCTATCCCGCTTGCAAAATAAAAAACGCAACCTGGCTGGCATTGCGGATTGCCAGCCGATAGCTGCGCCATTCGTACAGATCAGCTTGCGGAACATTATCTGTACGCAGTCCCGGCAACCGTACTTTTGTGAAAACCGGCAAGATCCGGAACATAAGGAGGTATTGTGTATATCTCCATTGCCCTGAGACAACATTCCATTTCATTCATCCTAAGTCTGTTTCCCCATCACAGACCCTATTGTGGAGTGTTCAGCTTTCTTCGGAAGCTCATCTCTCATACCAAGCAGGTTTCCTGGCTCACAGATCATCACTTGCCTCTCCTTCTCACGTTTTATCTGGGTACGCAATGGATATTGAGGCTCATTCCCTGTATACAGTGACCGGATCGCTCAGGCATCGCACCTGATTCCCTCTTCAGACTTATGTCGTCTGCACTTGGCACGGCAATTTGCAATTACACAACAAAACTATATCACATTTCGAAAAATGCGTCAACGCTTTCCGACGAATCCGCTCCCGTCGATTGAGCTCTTCGTTTCTACATTCCGGCGAATCTGCTTTTGCATAATTTCAATGCTAGTTCTCCCGGGCAAAATGCTGGTAATCCACCGGATTTTCCCACTCCCCGCCCCAATCGAAGCCATACTTTGCAAAAATATTATAGCAGATATCGCCCGCGCAGATCACATGAGGATCACCGCTGGCTCGGTCAATGTACGGCGTCGCATTCTCATGGACCCAATGCCATTCTCCGTCGCGATACACGATGTATGGATTTTGCTGCGGATTGATATCGATCGCACGGCCTAATGCATGGTTCGATAGCTTTCCTCCGCCTGTCGCCTCCCGGTAATTGAACGCAGAAGAATTGTTTTCCTCTATGGAGGCTGTGTCCGTCTCAGTCGCATCCCCGGTCCAGTAATTATCCACCAGATACATGGACTGAATCTCATACTCCGCATCGAGCAGCTCACGGAAAATCGCGAGCACATCGTCCGCTATATCTGCATTCACGATCAGCTCTCCCACTTGAATCTCATGGTCAAAGTTGTAATGCAAAAGCTTCAGATAGCGCAGATCAGCAAGCCCGATGTCATCGTTCTCGCGATAGGACTTCCCATTGATCCGCTCATAGACCGCGTCGCCCTCCACGATCGGGTACAGCATGAAATATGCGTCCTCCTGTCCATCCAGCTGATCCCTGTCGACAATATCGCCTGGCGCAAGAAAGTCTATCCTGTCCGTTCTCGTACTTATATTATCCTCCTTCATAACCCGTGACTCCTCCCCTTCAAAACAATCCGCCGCCTGCACCGCCAATGCTCCCACGCGCACATAATTGCAGAGAAGCATAGCAGCTAGATTGATCCCGCATACCGACAGCAAGGCTGTCCGGAATCTATTTTCGCGCACAATTCTACCCTCCCGTCTGTGTGTTTTTACAAAAATTCGCCGCACGGCTATATTCATGCAAATACATTCTAATATGAGCCGTACGGCGAAGTCAAGTTATAACTCGCTATACTGTATCTTATACTCCGGCCTTTTTCGTGGCCGTTGTTCACTGCGCGAGCTGCATTTTAGCAGCACTTTGCAGCAGCTGTCGTTCACTCCGTGAACAACAGTGCAGTTTGGACATGCATATTCGCTTCGCGAAGCCCAAACTTCCTCCTGAATCATGTCTTAGGCATCTGCGCAGCCAGTGTGCGCGGATGCCATCAGCAGCATTTTGCAGCAGCTTCCACTACATGGCTCACAAGGACAGAGGTCGTCACACTACCGACGCCGCCCGGCACCGGAGTGATCGCGTCCACGATCGGCTCCACCGCCGCGTAGTCCACATCGCCGCAGAGCTTACCTTCCGCGTTGACATTGATGCCTACGTCGATAACAACCTGGCCCGGCTTCACGTACTCAGCGCCGACCACGCCTGCGCGACCCGCTGCCACGATGATGATGTCCGCCTCGCGCGCGACAGACGGCATGTCGACCGTCTTCGTATGGCAGATGGTGACGGTCGCATTCTTCTTGACCAGCATTATCGCCGCCGGCTTGCCTACTACGAGGCTTCTGCCGATCACAACTGCCTTCTTGCCCGTGCAGTCGATCCCGTAATGGTCGAGGATCTCCATGCAGGCCTGCGGCGTGCACGGCGGATATCCGATCGCCTTGCCTGTGAAGACACCGGACATAGAGCCGTCGGTCATGCAGTCCACATCCTTCGCCGGATCCAGCGCGTTCTCGATCACGCTCTGATCCAAATGCTTCGGAAGCGGACGGAACAACAGAACGCCGTGAATGTTATCGTTCTTGTTCACCTCGTCGATCACCTTCAGAAGCTCCTCCTGCGATACGTCCGCCGGGAGAAGGATCTTCTCACATGCGACGCCGAGCGTCTCGCAACGCTTTGTCGCGCCTCTCTCATAAGAGATATCGCTCTCGTTCTCACCGACGCGGATGATTCCGAGTGTCGGCTTGATACCTTTTGCCTCAATCTCAGCCACCTTCGCCTTGATTCTCTCGTTCAGGGCAGCCGTAACTTCTTTTCCAAGTAACTGTTTTGCCATCTTGTGCTCCTTTCCATACTATGTTCCAGTCAGACAGATCATGCTTCAGATTCGCTGCATGTCTTGTCCTGCCAAGCTGACTTTCCACATTCGGCTTAAACTGCTTTACCGCAATTTGTCTCTCAGTCTGCGCCGTACCGAACAGTCAGTCTCACGCGCGTGATCCTTCTCACTTTAAACGTCCAAGCACGCTGTCAAAAATCGCATCCGCTTTCGCGGTGTAATCCGCCAGCATCTTATCACACTTTGCGTTGAGCTCGGTTGCGAGCTCCTTGTCCGCCATGGATTTCGTGTTGATGTAAACGTTCAGGCTGGCACCCTTTAATGCCGCCTTGCAGAACGCCGCGCCGACGCCTGCGTCACTGATTGCGAGCGTAGAGCCTTTCTCTGCGAACACTGCGATGATATCGATCGCCTCGCAGCACTTCTCCATGATCTCCATCGGCACAGAGCAGGCATCCTTCAGCACGATCGCCATTACGCGCGCCTTCTCCGCCTTCTCCTCCTCGGTCTCACGCGGCATACCATACGCTTTGGAGAGCGGCTCGAACACCTCAGCGTCTCGCTCGATCAGGCGAAGAAAATCTGCCTGGAGCTTGTCGCACTTTGCTTTCAGCTCATACATCTCCGCCTCAACGTCCGCGTATTTCTTCTTGCCGACCGTCAGGCTGCCCACCATATTGCCGAGCGCGATGCCCACTGCGCCTACCAGCGCGGACGCGCCGCCGCCGCCCGGCACCGGAGCCTTGGAAGCGAGCACTTCCACAAATTCGTTACATGGTACGGTTGAAAATCCCATTGTACTTTACCTCCCGTATAAATATATCGAAAAACCAGAGCAGACAAGCTACACAGATTTCGTCTCATGGATCGCCTCGCAGCCTGTCTGCTCTACGCGCCGATGTGCAGCTGCGAAGCAGCCCTTCCTATGCACATCGTGCGCATCCCGCGCGGAGCGCTTCTGAGCTGCTTGCAGTTTATAGTAAATCAGAGCAGACTGGCTATACAGATTTCATCTCATGGATCGCCTCGCAGCCTGTCTGCTCTGCGCGCCGATGTGCAGCTGCGAAGCAGCCTTCCTATGCACATCGTGCGCATCCCGCGCGGAGCGCTTCTGAGCTGCTTGCAGATCAGAACAGTCCGGAGATCTTGCCGGTCTCGTCCACGTCGATGCGCTCCGCCGCCGGTACCTTCGGAAGTCCCGGCATCGTCATGATCTCGCCCGTCAGCGCCACGATGAACCCTGCGCCCGCTGAGATCTTCAGGTTCCGCACCGTCACCTCGAAGCCCGTCGGCGCACCCAGCTTTGTCTGGTCGTCCGTCAAAGAGTACTGCGTCTTCGCCACGCAGATCGGGCAGTTGCCGTAGCCAAGTGCCTCCAGCTCCTTCGCCTGCTTCTGCGCGTTCGCCGTCAGCACCACCTTGCTGCCACCGTAGATCTTCTGTACGATCTGGTTCAGCTTGTCCTCGATGCTGCCCTCAAGCTCGTAGCTGTACGTGAAGTCGTTCGGCTCCTC
>CANQEB010000024.1 GCA_947594085.1 uncultured Lachnospiraceae bacterium
CGTGATCGTGGACGTGTATCTGGACAAGGCGAGGGTGTGCTGATCATGGGCGAGAGCGGTATCGGCAAGAGCGAGGCGGCTCTGGAGCTGATCAAGCGCGGTCATCGTCTTGTCTCAGATGATGTGGTGGAGATCCGTCGAGTCAGCGATGTGACGCTGGTCGGAAGCGCTCCGGATATTACGCGCCATTTCATTGAGCTTCGCGGCATAGGGATCATCGACGTCAAGACCCTGTTCGGTGTGGAGAGTGTCAAGAACACACAGTCCATCGACCTCGTGATCAAGCTCGAGGAGTGGGACAGGGACAAGCAGTATGATCGAATGGGCCTGGAGGAGGAGTACACGGAATTCCTCGGAAACCGCGTCGTCTGCCATTCGATTCCGATTCGCCCGGGCCGGAACCTGGCGGTCATCGTTGAGACGGCTGCGGTCAACCATAGACAGAAGAAGATGGGATACAATGCGGCGAGGGAGTTTTACAACCGCGTGCAGAGCAGATGGATGCTCAAAAAAGAAAGTCAGGAGTAGAGAAGATGAAAAAGTACAGTTTTGGAATTGATGTGGGAGGAACCACAGTCAAATGCGGCCTGTTTACCGTGGAAGGCGAACTGCTGGAGAAGTGGGAGATCAAGACGAGACTCGAGGACAACGGCAGCAACATTCTCTCCGATATCGCCACGGCGATCAAACAGAAAATTCTGGAGAAGCAGCTGGACGAGGATGACATCGCAGGTGTCGGGATCGGCATCCCGGGGCCGGTCGATGAGAATGGCGAGGTTCCGTTTGCGGTGAATCTCCATTGGGGACATGTTTACATAGAGAGGGATCTCTCGGAGCTGACCGGGCTTCCTGTAAAGGCGGCGAACGACGCGAATGTGGCGGCGCTTGGTGAGCTCTGGCAGGGCGGAGGCTCAGGGTATCACAGCATGATCCTGGTGACGCTTGGCACCGGAGTCGGAGGCGGCATCATTATCAATGACAAGATTGTTGCAGGTTCTCATGGAGCTGGCGGAGAGATCGGACATGCACATGTGGATGACACGATCGAAGAGAGCTGCAACTGCGGCAATCACGGTTGCCTGGAGCAGGTCGCGTCGGCGACCGGAATCGTGCGGCTGGCGCGCGAGGCGCTTGCAGGCACGGATGCTCCCTCGAAGATGCGAATAGACGATCTTACTGCGAAGGATGTTTGGGACGCCGTGAAGGAGGGCGACGCGCTCGCGATCCAGGTGGCGGAGCGCTTCGGGAATTATCTCGGAAAGACGCTTGCGGTGCTCTCGACGGTGACGGATCCTCAGATCATCGTCATCGGGGGCGGGGTCTCAAAGGCAGGTCAGGTGTTGCTTGACTACGTGACCGAACCGTTTCAGAAATATGCGTTTCCGGCCATCAGAGGCACGGAGTTTTCACTGGCGACGCTGGGGAATGACGCAGGTATTTACGGGGCAGCAAGGATGGTACTATAGAAGCATACTTACGGGGTTCTGAAGCGGCCGGACAGGCAGGTATCAGAATCCCGTTTGTTTCAATGGATATGTTATGACAGATTTAGGACCACACGGTGATATAAGACGCCGCGACAGCGATTCTGCCATTGACAGCATAGGGGAAGACAGCATAAGGGGAATGAGAAAGGAATTCCCAGACAGGAGGAAAAATGCAGAACAGTTATGTTGCACTTGATTTGGAAACGACAGGTCTTCGACCGAAATACGACCGGATCCTTGAGATCGGGGCGGTCCGGGTGGAAGATGGAGTGGAGGTGGAAACGTATGCGACGCTTGTCGACAGCGGGATACCGATTCCAGAGCAGATTACAGAGCTGACGGGGATTACGCAGGAGATGGTAGCGGGCAGCCCGGGGATCCGGGACGCGGTCGACGGTTTTCTGGCATTTGCGGGGACGGATGTGCTCCTTGGACACAATCTTCTGTTTGACTATAGTTTCATGAAGCGGAATATTATAAATTTGGGCGGCGAATTTGAGCGGAAGGGACTGGATACCCTGGCGATCTCCCGAGTCTGTCTTCCGAAGGAACAAGGAAAGGCCCTGGACAAGCTCGCGGCCTATTTTGGAATTGCGCAGGAAAAGCATCACAGGGCGCTTGAGGATGCGATGACAGCTTCAAGGATTTATGAGAAACTGAAGGAGAGGTTTGGGGAGGAAAAACCCGCGCTGTTTGAGGCTGTTCCGCTTCTGTTTAAGGTGAAAAAAGAGGGCCCTATCACAAATTCACAAAAAGTATACTTGCGGGATTTGATAAAATATCATAGAATAGAGAGTAACGTTAAAATAGAAGAGCTCACAATGAGCGAAGCATCTCGAATGATCGATGCAATTCTATTACGATTCGGAAGGATAACGAGGTGATTGTCATGATGAACTGGAACAATTCAAAGATGCAAAAAAAGATTGCGGCGGCGATCGTGATTATTATTGTGTTGGCAATGGTGATCGGAACGATCGTACCGGCTGTGTCTGCTCTGGGATAAAATGACAGATAATAATTAATTGAGGGGAAACGTATGCAAAGAAAACTTTTACGGGGGGTTTGGACGGCGCTTGTGGTGAGTGCCGGCTGTCTTTTTCTGTCGAATGCGGCTGAACCGCAGGATGTGATCAGCGATGGTGTGTTTATCGGCGATCAGGATGTCAGCGGCATGACGGTAGAGGAAGCAGAAGCGTATGTGAAGGGAGAAGTTAAGGCTCTGGAGGATTCCGTGATTACGCTCCAGATGGGGGAGGATCAGGTATCCCTGACATGGAGAGATCTTGGGCTGAAGTGGAAAAATACGGATCTGGTAGATGAGGTAAGTCAGATCGGGACCACGGGCAATATCGTGCGACGCTATAAGGAGCAGAAAGATCTTCAGAATCAGAGCTCACGCTATGAGATCGAGTACACGATGGATGAGGCCGCGGAGGAAGCCTTCGTGGAATCGTGCAGAGACTTTAATTCTGAGCCTGTAGAAGGTACTGCCTATATGGGGGACGATGGGGCGCTGCATGTTGAAGGCGGTACAGACGGATTGACACTGGACTTCGACGCGACGCTCGCGACGCTCAAGCAGCATCTGGAATCATATAAGGCAGGGGATGTTGTGATCGACGCGACGGTGGAGCGAGTTTCTCCTGTTGTGACAGCGGAGATGCTGAACCAGATGACGGATGTGCTCGGCTCTGCGACAACGGATTACTCTGCGTCGGCGGCAGGACGAGCGCAGAATGTACAGAACGGAACGTCCAAGATCAATGGCACTCTGCTGCTTCCGGGAGAGACGTTTTCCGTGACGGATGCGGTAGCCCCGTTCACGGCTGAGAATGGATATGAACTGGCGCCCTCCTATGAGAGCGGACAGGTGGTAGATTCCTATGGTGGCGGCATCTGTCAGGTGTCGACGACACTTTACAATGCGGTGCTGAAGGCAGAACTGCAGGTGGATGCGCGCTCGAACCACACGATGCTTGTCAATTATGTCCAACCGTCAAAGGACGCGGCAATCGCAGAGGGTTTGATGGACTTTGTGTTTACCAACTCGCTGGAGTACCCGATCTTTATCTCGGGATCCGCGTACTACGGGACACTGAATTTTACCATCTTCGGCGTGGAGACACGGCCGTCCAATCGTTCGATAGAATTTATCAGCGAGACGACATCTCAGACAGACCCGGCTACGAACATTAAGCTGGTTGCGAAGACAGATCAGAAGGTTGGATATTTCTATCAGGCGCAGAGCCCGCATCAGGGTTTGACGGCGGTTCTGTGGAAGAATATATATTATGACGGGGTACTGTCGGATACGATACAGGTCAACAGCAGCAATTATCTGGCTTCGCCGGCGATCTATGAAGTGGGAGTCGTGACAGACAATCAGGCACTTTCATCGGCGATCTACACGGCAATCAGTCAGAACAATTTGCAGCAGGTACAGACACTCATTGCGAATGGAGTGCAGACGGAGACTCAGGCGACCGAGGCGACCGAGGCGCAGCAGCAGACAAACCCGCCACAGCAGCAGACGGATCCGCCGGTGTCGACGCCGACAGAGACGGTCCCGGATCCGGTGGTTCCGGATCAGACAGTTCCGGACCAGGATGATATTATCGTGGATGACGGTTCCGGAGGGGCATATGTCGGATAGGCACTCAGGAAATTGCAGACCAGAGGAGAAATCGGGCGGCAACCTGCGTATGGGAAAGCTTCCTGAGGCATTGCTTAGGCGTTCTGTCCTGAGACCGCTCGCCAGTGTTCTTGGCAAAAGCGGCGAAGAGTGCGAAGCAGATGGTATGTCTGTTTATGCTGTCATCGGTTCATTGCCTGGTTTTGAATGTATGCCGGGACTGCTCGTGACTGTAGCCGTGAATAAGCTCGCGGCGGCGGGAGCTGTACCGCAGGAGATACTATTGCATGTAATACTTCCTCGCGACTACGAGGAGAAATGCCTGCAAAGGGATATGCGACAGATATCTGAGCAGGCCCGAAAGTATCATATGACGGTGGCCGGCGGACACACAGAAGTGTCCTATGCAGTGAAAAGATGTATATATTCGGCAACGGCGATTGGCAGAGTGAGCCGCGAGAATCACAAGGCCGAAGTGCTGCTCTGCCCCGGGCAGGAGCTCATTGTGACGAAATGGATTGCGCTTGCCGGAACTGTGGCAGCTGTGAATGCGCATGAAGATGAATTGCGGGAGAGATATCCCGCATCCCTTGTCGACGCGGCAAAAGGCTTTGGGGAAATGTTATGCGTTTTGGACGAGGCTCAGATTGCAGTTCAGTGTGGAGAATGTGCGATGCGCGATGTGTCACAGGGCGGCATTTTTGGGACCCTTTGGGAGATGGCGGATTGCGCGGGGGTTGGGTTGGAGATTGACCTGAAGCAGATTCCGATCCGGCAGGAGACGGTGGAGATCTGCGAGTATTTCGACCTGAATCCGTACTGCTTGTATTCGGCGGGTTCCCTTATTATAGGGACAAAGCAGGGCGAAGCGCTCATAGAAGCAATGACGACTGCAGGAATCCCTGCCGTGACAATTGGCTGCGTGACCTCCGGGCGAGAGCGAATTATCCGCAACGGAGAGGGCGTGCGTTATCTGGACCGCCCGCAGCAGGACGAGTGGTATCGGAGATTCGGTGAATGAAGGCGACAGGAGGCGACGCATCCGCAGATGGAGAGTACAGGCTGCCTGAATCGCCGGGAGACATCATAAAGGAAAGCCCACGGATTGCTTTGCACTGTATGGAGACCGGGCTTTTTTTATAAAAAATCAGTGCCGCAAGGCACAGGGGAGGACAGGATGAGAGAGCAGATTTTGACATTTCTTGAGAAAAATAGCAAGATTGACTTACAGGAGCTGGCGATCATGCTTGGCTCCAGCGAGGTGGTGATTGCCAATGAGATTGCGAAGATGGAAGAGGAGAAGGTAATCTGTGGTTATCACACGCTGATTGACTGGGAGAAGACTTCTTCCGAGAAGATCACAGCACTGATCGAGGTGCGCGTCACGCCGCAGCGAGGACAGGGCTTCGACTCGATTGCCGAGCGCATTTACAACTATCCGGAGGTTCAGTCTCTGTATCTGATCTCAGGAGCATACGATCTGCTCGTGATTTTGCAGGGAAAGACGCTTCGGGAAGTGTCTAGCTTCGTGAGCGACAAGCTTTCCACGCTGGACTCCGTGCTGAGTACTGCGACGCATTTTATTTTGAAAAAATATAAGGACTACGGAACAATTCTTGGAAAGCAGGCAAAGGATGAAAGGATGCTGGTGACGCCGTGAGAAATCCATTATCAGACAAAGTAGTGACGATCAAGCCTTCCGGCATCCGGAAATTTTTTGACATTGCCAGCGAGATGAAGGATGTGATTTCGCTCGGCGTGGGTGAGCCGGATTTTGACACACCGTGGCATGTCCGCGATGAGGGCATCTATTCGCTGGAGAAGGGGCGCACGTTCTACACGTCCAACTCTGGCCTGAAGGAGCTGCGCGAGGAGATTAGCCATTATCTCAGGCGTAGGTATCAGCTGCAGTACGATCCGCTCCACGAGATCCTGGTGACGGTCGGAGGGAGCGAGGGCATCGACCTTGCGCTGCGTGCAATGTTGAATCCGGGCGACGAGGTGCTGATCCCTGAGCCCTGTTACGTGTCCTATTTGCCGTGCGTCGTCTTGGCGGATGGCGTGCCGGTTACGATCGAGCTGAAAGAGAAGAACGAGTTCCGCCTGACGAAGGAGGAACTGTTGGAGAAGATTACGGACAAGACAAAAATGTTAGTCCTTCCGTTCCCGAATAACCCGACGGGTGCTGTGTTGCGCCGGGAGGATCTCGAGGCGATCGCGGAGGTCGTGATCGAGAAGGACTTGTTCGTGCTCTCGGATGAGATTTACTCGGAGCTGACCTACGGGGAGGACCATGTCTCGATCGCGAGCTTGCCGGGGATGTGGGAGAGGACGCTGACGATCAACGGCTTCTCTAAGTCCTACGCGATGACGGGCTGGAGATTGGGCTATATTTGCGGCCCACAGAAGATCGTGGAGCAGATGACGAAGATTCATCAGTTCGCGATCATGTGTGCGCCGACAACTGCGCAGTACGCGGCAGTGGAGGCGCTGCGGAACGGTGACGGCGATGTCGCGATGATGCGCGAAGCGTACAATCAGCGCAGGCGTTTCCTGATGCATGAATTCAAACGGATGGGTCTGAAGTGTTTCGAGCCGTTCGGGGCGTTTTATGTATTTCCGAGTATCAAGGAGTTTGGACTGAGCTCAGATGAGTTCGCGATGCGACTTCTCGAGGAGGAGCACGTTGCGGTGGTTCCTGGCACAGCGTTTGGTGAGTGTGGAGAGGGATTTTTGCGTATCTCCTATGCATACTCGATCGAGGCATTGAAGACGGCGCTTGCGCGAATAGAGCGGTTTATAGAGAGACTGCGGGCGCAGGGATAGCTTTCGCTTTTTGGAGAGTTGACAGACTATGTTCCGTTCCGATGGCCGGTTGCAGGCGTGAGGCCGACAGATAGAAAATGAATCGGTAAGTAAACGGATAGCAGTTGAGGATGATACAGAATTGGCAAGATTGAATGTGGTGCTTTACGAGCCGGAGATTCCGGCGAACACGGGAAATATCGGCCGGACGTGTGTGGCGACCGGCACGCGGCTGCACCTGATCGAACCGCTGGGCTTTGTGCTGACGGAGAAAGCACTGAAGCGGGCGGGCCTGGATTACTGGCCGCAGCTCGATGTGACGCGCTACGCATGTTATGAGGAATTTCTGGAGCGCAATCCGGGCGCGAAGATTTATATGGCGACGACGAAGGGCCGTAGGGCCTACACAGAGGTTGCCTACGAGCCGGATTGTTATCTGATGTTTGGTAAGGAGAGTGCCGGTATTCCGGAGGAGATTCTGCGGGAACATCCGGACGAGGCAGTACGAATTCCGATGCTTCCGGGAACGCGCTCTCTGAACCTTGGGAATTCTGCAGCGATTATGCTCTATGAAGCATTGCGGCAAAACGGTTTTTCACAGATGCAGCTTACCGGCGAATTGACGCAGTATCGTTGGGATGCTGAAATCCCGGCGAAAACAGAATGAGGCCGGTGGTTCGTCGGCAGAAAAGCGAAATTCAGATACTGAAAAGACCGTAAAAACTGTAAAAATTGAATTTAGGTTGGAGCAGGTGCTGAAGAGATTGCAAAAAACAGCCAGAACCAGGAGGAATACAAGGTATGGAACTTCCGCAGGAGTTTCTTGCACGCATGAAAAAGATGCTGGGGGATGAGTATGGAGAATTCCTTCGGACATACGAGAAACCGAGACAGTTTGGCCTTCGCGTCAACACTCTGAAGATCGGCGTGGAGGAATTTGTGAAGCTTGCCCCGTTTCATCTGAGAAAGATCCCCTGGACTGACAATGGATTTTACTATGAGAGGAAGGATGACCCGGCGCGTCATCCTTTTTATTATGCGGGACTTTACTACCTGCAGGAGCCGAGCGCAATGCTTCCGGCGCAGGTCTTGCCGGTCTCCCCGGGAGAACGCGTGCTTGATCTCTGTGCGGCTCCGGGAGGAAAGGCGACAGAGCTCGCGGCAAAGCTGAGAGGACAGGGCTTGCTGGTGGCGAATGAGATCAGTGCATCCCGCGCGAAGGCGCTGCTGAAAAACCTGGAGGTGTTTGGCGCAGGGAATACTTTCATAACGAACACAAGCGCAAACCGCCTGGCAGAGCAATTCCCGGAGTACTTTGATAAAATACTGGTTGATGCCCCTTGCTCCGGTGAAGGTATGTTTCACAAGGATATAGCTAATGCACGGGTATGGAGCATGGAGAAAGTGCACGACTGCGCCAGGACGCAGCGCGATCTTGTGACACAGGCTGTGAAGATGCTTCGCCCAGGTGGTATGCTTTTGTACTCGACCTGTACGTTTGCGCTGGAGGAGAATGAGGGAACTGTCGGATATCTGCTGAAGCACTGCCCGGAGATGGAGCTTCAGGAGATTCCATGGCATTCGGGATTTTCACACGGTCGGGCCGACTATCTGTGCGATGAGGATGTCGCCGGGCAGACATTTGAACAATGCATCCGTATTTTTCCACATAAGGCGGATGGCGAGGGACATTTTCTGGCACTCTTGCGGAAAAATGCTCAACAGCTATCTGGAGGCACGCCGAGACGAGTGCAGCCGAACGGACTTGGCGGAGCGAAGGGCGCCACGGCGTCTGAGCGCACGTCAAGGCAATCGCGGTCTGGCAGGCTGGTGAGTGAGCAACGTTCCGGCAGACTTTCCGCTGATGAAGAAAAAGCGCTGCGCAGTTTTTTGCAGGATGTTTCAACAGGCTATTCGATCGAACAGATTGAAATACACAACGGGCAGGTCTATTATGTGCCGACTCCCATGCAGCTGAGCGGGAAAATTCCATTTTTGCGGAATGGCTTGTACCTGGGAGAAGTGCGGCACGGGCGCATGGAACCGTCTCAGGCGTTTGCCATGGCGCTTCAGCCCGAAACATATGCTTCCACAGTCGATTTTTCACAGAGTGACACGCGAGTATACCGCTATCTGCGAGGGGAGACGGTGGAAGTCGATGACCTGCCGCTCGGACGTGACAAGGGTTGGCAGTTGGTTTGCGTCTGCGGGTATCCACTGGGCTGGGGAAAACTGGTAAATGGGATACTCAAAAACAAATATCATCCAGGTTGGAGAATCCAGGTTTGACAGACCGAGTTTGTCACAAAGCCATTGACCAAACCCAGCTGAGCCGGACAGTGAAAAATTGCTTGCAATATTATTAAGAGGAAGATATAATATTTCTTTGCAGATGTATAAATGAATATGCTGCAAAGGAGAGAAGGAATGAAGAAGAGATTTTGCCAGATTTTTGGCGTGGTTGTTTTTTTGGTGATTGGTATTTTTATCTTTGCCTGCATATCTGAGGTATTGCGTGCCAAAACCGCGTCAAACCAGGATACGGATATGATTCATTCCTTATATAAGCTGGAAGAGGACAGTATAGATGTGCTGGTGCTGGGCTCCAGCCTTGGGTATTCTTCCATTCAGCCAAATACGCTCTGGCATGACTACGGCATTACTTCTTTTTGCATGTGCAGCCCCAGCCAGGCAGTGCCGACCTCCTATTATCTTTTGCTGGAGGCCCTCAAGTATCAGAAGCCCAAGGTTGTCGTTTTGGAGTCTTTTTGCATGTATCTCGGGAAAAAGTATAGCAAGGAAGCACGGTTGCGCCAGGCCATTGATGGGGTGCGCCTGGGGAAGGTGAAGTACGAGGCGCTGAACGACCTCAAGTTTACAAATGAAAAAACAGGGCTGAAGGATCAGATGTCCTATTATATTCCGTTCCTCATGTACCATTCTCGGTGGAATGAACTTACCAATTATGATTTTCACCCGACGGGCCAGTATCTGAAGGGAAGTATTCACAGCTATGATGTGGCTCCTATAGAGGATCCGGGACTGTCCAAGATCAGGAAAAAGATTCCGAAGGTGTCACGGCGGTATCTCAACAAAATCAAGCAGACCTGTGACGAAAATGGGATTCAGTTGGTGGTCTATGCCGCTCCATTCGGAGTTTTGGAGGGTAATGTCGAGATGTATGAAAGATGGATAGGGGTAACCAACACCCTGGAAACCTATCTTGCAAAGAGAGATATTCCATTCCTGTATTACCAGAAAATACCAGAGGCAGGTATCGACTTTGCCACGGATTTTAGAAATGCAACCCATATGAATACGTATGGCGCGGTTAAACTGTCGCGTCATCTGGGGGCGTATCTCACACAGCAGTTCGATATGGAGGATCACAGGGAGGATCCTGCATATGAGTCCTGGAATAAGGACTATGAGAAGTATCGGAGTATTGCGGGGGAGAATGAGAAAAGTGCCTGATTCTGATTTTGTAATGGAGGAAGCTACGTATGCTGTTTAATTCACTGGAATTTCTGTTATTCTTTCCAGCAGTTTGCCTGTGCTACTTTATCATACCGCATCGGGTGAGATACCTGTTTTTGCTGGCGTGCAGCTATTTCTTTTATATGTGCTGGAATCCGGAATACGCATTGCTGATGCTGACATCGACGGCTATCACGTACGCGTCGGGTCTGTTGATCTCTTCCGCAGAGAAGATCGAGGACGAGAAAAGGCGCATTCGTCGCAAGAAGCTGTATGTGGCTCTCTCGTTTACCAGCAATCTGTTGATTCTGTTTTTCTTTAAATATTATGGTTTTGCTTCTCTGACAGCCACGCGCGTCCTGGGTAAGCTTGGAATCAATGTCTCGATACCGGCGTTTGATGTAATTCTGCCAGTAGGTATCTCATTCTATACATTCCAGGCACTCAGCTATACGATGGATGTGTATCGCAAGGAGATCTATGCGGAGAAGAATTTTTTCAAATATGCGCTGTTCGTCTCCTTTTTCCCTCAGCTTGTGGCAGGCCCTATCGAGCGATCCAAGAACCTGTTGATACAGATCAACGAGAAGCACAAATTTGAGTTTGACCGCGTGCGCAGTGGACTGATTCAGATGCTGTACGGGTACTTTCAAAAGGTTGTGCTGTCGGAGTATCTCGGGATGGTTGTGGACTCCGTGTATAATACATACGCGGAACGCACGGGTTTTCAGCTCATAATTGCGACGGTGTGCTTTGCACTCCAGATCTACTGTGATTTTGGAAGCTATTCGAATATCGCGATCGGGGCGGCGCGTGTCATGGGCTTCCGTCTCATGGAAAATTTCAATACTCCGTATTTCGCGACATCGGTGGCCGATTTCTGGAGGCGCTGGCATATTTCTCTCTCTACATGGTTCCGCGATTATCTCTATATTCCGCTCGGAGGCAACCGCAAGGGCAAGGTGCGCAAATGGTTCAACCTGATGGTGGTATTCGGAGTAAGTGGTCTGTGGCACGGTGCAAGCTGGCATTTTGTCGCCTGGGGTGTGATGAATGGAGCATACCAGGTCATTGGGGAATGGTTGAGACCGATTCGTGAGAAAGTGATGACGGTCTTCCATGTGGACAAGACGGCATTCAGCCATCGCTTTGGGCAGATCCTGGTGACGTTCGGGCTTGTCAATCTGAGCTGGATATTCTTCCGGGCTGAGTCTTTCCGGCAGGGTTTGGATATCTTGAAGATTATGCTGGGCCGAGGAAGGAATTATTGGTTTACCTGGGGAAACAATCTGGACGCGATGGGGCTGACGATGGCGACGAGAAATCTTTTG
Source organism: uncultured Lachnospiraceae bacterium (assembly GCA_947594085.1). Classification (GTDB taxonomy): domain Bacteria; phylum Bacillota; class Clostridia; order Lachnospirales; family Lachnospiraceae; genus Choladousia. Next base: position 11,736 of record CANQEB010000024.1, read on the forward strand.
TTGGTGTCGCTTTTGATTCTGTTTGTTGTCGACCTGTGCAAATATAACGGGATTAATCTGATCGAATGGCTTACGAAGCAAGGGGTTTGGTTCCGCTGGCTCGTTTACTACGTGGCTATTTTTGGCATTCTCGTTTTCGGCGTATATGGTCCTGGTTATGATGCCAGTGCGTTCATTTATTTCCAGTTCTGATTGTTTGTTACGGTCGAAGGCAGGAAGGCAAAGTTATCAGAAAATGCATGGAATTTGCGTGAAAAGAGAAAAATTATAATAACAAAAAAATTTTCTTGATTTTTATGCCGGATGATGCTATGATAAACAAGCTGAAACGATGCGTGGCTCAGTTTGGTAGAGCGCTGCGTTCGGGACGCAGAGGTCGCAGGTTCAAATCCTGTCGCATCGATATGAAAGGTGCCGTTTTTCGGTGCCTTTTTTATTGGAAAAATGGGCGATGCCTGCAGGCACTTGCTCATAATAGTATATTTCGTGCGACATGAAATGGCAATGAAATACGGTTGATAATAGACAAATAGTGTGATACAGTACGTTTGATGGCTGCTTGATGTGGTGCTATAGTAAAGTATACAAGTTAATGCCGAAAAATCAATTTTATTCTAGTCAAGCAACGTTTTCGAATAAAATGATCAAGCAACCGCATTCTTCATTTTTATACAGGGTTGTCGTTTTCTGCGGCAGCCCCATTTTTTGCATTTGTTTTGGCGTCCGACAGAAAAAACTGTTGCGATATGCGAAAAAAACGATTATAATGTTTAAATGAGTTTACTACAGGGAGGCCTGAATATTGGACAAGTCAAAGGGCCTGTCTGTTTGAGCCATGTTTATGGCGAGGATTGGAGGAAATCATATTATGAGAAGAGTAATGAGAAGAGCAGCAGTGCTTGGGCTCTGCACAGGCCTTGTGTTGACTTCCCTGGCGGGCTGTTCTAAGAAGGACAAGATTAATAAGGAAGAGACAGCGATTACGGTAAATGACGATACAGTGTCTCTTGGAGTGTTGAATTTTGCCGTGCGCTATGATCAGGCAAGCCTTGAGGGCGCATATATGTCGTTTGGAATAACGGACCCATTCAGCCAGGATCTGTTCGGGTCGGGTGAGACGCTTGGACAGATGGCGGTAGAGCAGGATGTTGAGACGCTGACTCATGCGGTGTTGGCTGAGCAGAAGATGGAAGAGTACGGCGTGTCTGTCACAGACGATGACAAGGCAGCGATCACAGCGGCTGCGACAGCGTTTATCGAGTCAAATGATGAGGAGACCCTTGAAGAGATCGGTGCGACACAGGAGATTGTGGAACGTTATCTGGAGCTGGAAATGATTCGGCATAGGATGGAGCCGAAGATGTCCGCAGATGTAGATACGGAGGTTTCCGACGAGGAGGCGGCACAGAGAAGAATCGAGTACGTTCTTTTTACCCCGGTGACAGAGGAAGAATCGGAGACTGAGATCGAATCTGAGATCACACCTGCGGAGACGGAGCAGGTAGCGGAGACCGAGGAGAGCGAGTCTTCGCAGGAAGAGGCCGCTCTAGTGAAGGAAGATCTGCCGTTGACAACGGCTGCTGATGAGACAGAAGCTGCCGAGACTGAGGCAGAGACAACTGCTGCTGAGACGGAAACGGAGACGGAGACAGAGGATCCGGAGAGAGCGGAAGCTATGGCGAAGGCTCTTGCCCAGGCGGAGGAATTCCTTGCCAGGGTACAGGCAGGTGAGGAGTTCAAGACGGCAGCCGAAGAGATTGGAAAGACCGCAAGTGAGATCACGTTTGGCTCTGATTATTATACAGAGGCGCTGGTGGAAGCCACAGACGGTTTGGCAGACGGCACTTTGGTAGAGACCCCGGTCAAGACAGACAGTGGCTACTATGTTGTTCGACTGATCTCACAGCTTGATCGCGAGGCGACAGACGCGGAGAAAGAAGAGATTGTTGAGCAGAGAAAGTCGGATCGTATTTCAGAGCTCTATGATGAATGGGCTGAATCTGGTGAGATCACGCAAAATGAAGAGGCGATCAGCCAGATCGTATTCGACTATTCTCTGATGACACCAGTTGAACCAGAGACCGAGGCAGAGACAGGGACGACGCCGGCCGAGGAAGCGGCTGCGGTTCCGGTTGAGACAGAGACAGATGTGACGCCAGCCGAGACAGAGGCCGAGGGATAGATGGATATCATCTCGGTTGAAGCTGAGGCGTAAGGCGGATAGGCATTTCAGAAATTTGAGGCAGGAGGGTTTTTGCGGGAACGTCGCGAGACGGTGTTGACACCCGCAGAGATCCTCCTGCTTTTGCATGAATGGGCGCATGAATTGACCGCTTTTTCAGTTGCCCCACTGCGCTTCTGGTGCTATACTCTAGTTGATATATAAAATTCTACTATCTTATCGGGCAGGGGAGCGGAGCATAAAATGCATAGGCAGAGAAAAAATGTTTTTTTGATCGGATTTATGGGGGCGGGGAAGTCTACAGTTGCGAGAGAACTGGAGGGTAGATATGGGATGCGTCTGATTGAGATGGATGAGCAGATTGAAGCGCAGGAGAAAATGTCGATCTCAGAAATTTTTGCGACACACGGGGAGGAATACTTTCGACAGCTTGAGACAGATCTGCTGGAAGGACTGAAGCAAGAAGAAAATACGGTTGTCTCCTGTGGTGGGGGTGTCCCTATGCGCGCATGCAATGTCGAGGCAATGCGAGGAAGCGGCAGAATTGTTTATCTGAGCGCAAGCCCGGAGACGATCTATGAACGTGTGCGCCATACGCACAATCGCCCACTTTTGGAGAACCATATGAATGTGGAATACATTAGGGAATTGTTGGAGTCACGTCTTCCGCACTATCTTGCGGCGGCGGATATGACCGTGAATACAGATGGACGCGATGTGAAAGATATCTGTGACGAGATTTTGTCTGCCGCGAAGGCATAGACCGGACAGAGAGGGTGAGTTTCCGGCGTGGTTGAGTCTGCCCATAGAGATGGCGGCGCAGGTTGGGCAGAGATTTGTTGGGGAGAATACTATGGGAAAGCCAAGCGATACATCACAGAGACGTGTGGCAAAAAAAGGTATTTACACCGGGGAAGGTATTGATGCCGCGGAGGGTCAGAGAACCGCATACAAGCCCGGAAGTAAACAGGCAGAGTATGAGTTGCTCCATAAGTCAGAATATAGGGGAAAGTACGAGCCAGGGAGCAGGTCAGAATATAAGCGAAGGAAGTGCAGGCAAGTACTTTTGCTCGTGGGTTCTTTTTTGGTGCTCGCATATGTGGCGACCGCAATTTACTTTGGCTTTCATTTTTACAGTGGAACAAAGTTTTATGGAATCGACTGCAGCTATAAGACGGCAGAGCAGGTAAAAACAGAGGCGTCGCAGAAGCTGGATGAATATGTCTTGACAATCCGAGAGCGCGATGACCAGGCGGAGACAATTTCCGCACGGCAGATTGGGCTGGTGTTTGAAGACAGTGCGAGTATTGACCACATGATGAAAGCACAGCGGCCTTATCTTTGGCCGGTGATGCTCTTGCTGGGCAGAGCGCAGATTGACTCGGTAGCATTTTCTTATGACAGGGAAAAAGCGCAGCAGGTGGTGAATGGTCTGGGGTGCATGGACAGTGTGCGCTGGGTCTCGCCGAGGGACGCATATGTCGGAATCACCGATTCCGGGTATGAAGTCGTGAAGGAGGTTATGGGCACGACAGTCGACAAGGAGCGGACAAGCCAGGCGCTGTTTGCGGCGCTGGACGTAGGGGAGACAGAGCTGTCCCTTGATGAGGAAGGCTGCTATGTCAATCCGCAGCGCTATCTGGATGATGAGGAATTGAATCATGATGCGGCTGCAATGAGTGAACTTGCCCGCGCTAGGATCACCTATGATTTTGGAGACCGGCAGGAGGTTGTGGATACATCGGTGATCGACGGATGGATTGTGAAGCTTTCAGATGGCACGTTCACGATTGACGAGGCTCGCGTGGCGCAATATGTGGAAGCTCTGGCTGCCAAGTATGATACATTTGGTCTTACGAGGCAATTTTATACATCGCTCGGCACGATAGAGACACTTACCGGTGGGGATTACGGCTGGTGTATGGATCAGGAGGCGACTCTGACCGCTTTGCTGAAGGCCTTGGATGCGGGATATCAGGGGACAATGGAGCCAGAGTACCTGTATACGGCAATGAGCCGCGACACGAATGATATCGGATATACCTATGTGGAGGTCTGCATCTCACAGCAGAGAATGTGGTGTTACAAGGACGGCAACTTGATTGTGGACACACCGGTCGTCACCGGAAACCCCAATAAGGACAATGGCACTCCGTCTGGCAGTGTCTGGGCGATTGATGGCAAGATGCGGGATTATGTACTGAAGGGGGAAGGGTATGCGGCGCCGGTAGACTACTGGATGCCATTCAATGGAGATGTTGGAATTCACGACATGCAGGCCAGAGCACAGTTTGGAGGAACGATCTATCTGAGCAATGGATCCCATGGCTGTGTCAATACGCCTTATGAACAGGCACAGACAATTTACAACGCAGTGTCGATCGGGACACCGGTCATTGTCTATGAATAGAGGGCAGGACAAGCACTGTGTCCTCTTCTGTCGATCGGGACACCGGTCATTGTCTATGAAT
>CANQEB010000025.1 GCA_947594085.1 uncultured Lachnospiraceae bacterium
GAATTGTGATAGGCGATTGCATCGAGATAGAAAACGAGTCTAGGTTTGCGGTCAGACCGTACCATGCGTTGTTCGTATGGGTTTTATGAATTAAACGCGAATTTACAACACATCCGCGAAGTGCACTCTGAGCCGCCGAAATACCCACGTCCCGAGCAGGAACGCCCCAATCGTGAAACCCCAGAAGTAGAGCGTCCACAGCGGTCGCTCCCAGAACCATTTCTTGTAGATGAATGCGTCGCGGTAGCCCGCGACGATATAGTAAACCGGATTTAACTTGAGAATCTTCAGGATTATCGGATGCTCCGCCAACATGGTATCCGCAATCCACATGATCGGCGTCATCCAGATACCGACCTGCAGCGCGATATTGATAATCTGAGCGAGATCCCTGAAAAATACGACAACCGCACTCGTAGCGTAGCACAATCCGAGCGTCAGCAAGAAAAGTCCCGCTGTATAATAAAAAAGCTGGAGATAGTACAGATCTGGAAAATGTCCATAGAAACAGTACAAAAGTGCAATAAAAAATACAAAAAACAAATGGACAAACAGCGCTGAGATCATTTTCACAATCGGGAGTACGCTGATATTGAACACCACTTTCTTGACCAGGTAGCTGTACTCGATCAATGTGTTGGTGCCTCCATTCAGCGCATCCTGGAAAAAGAACCAAGGCACAATGCCTGCCACCAGATATAGCACAAACGGCACCGGGAGCGCACCCTGATCCGCCCGAAAGCCCACCTGGAATACAAACCAATACACCAGCACCGTCACAATTGGCTGAATGAATGCCCAGATGATTCCCAGGTAAGAGCCTGCAAACTTTTTTCGGAAGTCATTTTTTGCCAGTTTGTAAATCATTCTCCGACTCTGATAGATCTGCACCGGCAATGAGTTCTCTTTCTTCATACACAAAGCTCCCTGTCAGGACTTTTCTCCCTGTATTCCATGCTCTTTCATATGCGCACGCAAGCTGCCCCAGTTTTTGTCCTGTTCCTTCATAATCAGCTCCATTCCATCCGGAATCGGCCACTTAACCCCAATGTCCGGATCATCATAGCGGATGCCGCCTTCATCGTTTGGATGATAGAAGTCCGTACACTTGTAGGTAAATTCTGCATAATCAGAGAGCACAAGGAACCCGTGCGCAAAATTCTTTGGAATGAAGAACTGCTTTTTGTTCTCTGCGGACAGGAGTACTCCATGCCACTGTCCATAGGTTTTCGAACCCTTGCGAAGATCCACAGCAACATCAAACACCTCTCCCGAAACGACCCGCACGAGCTTGTCCTGCGGATAGTTGATCTGGAAATGCAACCCACGCAACACGCCCTTTCTGGACGCAGACTGGTTGTCTTGCACAAAAACCTGATCGATCCCGGCCTCCTTGAAATCATTGTAGTTGTAGGTCTCCATAAAGTAACCTCTGTCATCTCCAAACACTGCCGGAGTGATGATTTTCAAGCCCTCAATCGCGCATGTTTCCACTGTTATCTTGCCCATATTCTCTGATTCCTTTCCTCATTTATCGGATCCTGTCTTTCATCCACAGCTTTTCATCGATTCCGCCCTTTATGTTTCCGGCTCCATTTCCTAAACTCATCTATGTCCTCTGGCTCTATCGCGCGGCTCCTTTTTGATCAAAGGCCGTCCGCAACCTCGATCATATATTTCCCATAAGCAGTCTTCAGAAGCGGCTGTGCCAGCGCGATCAGCTGCTCCTTGTTGATAAAGCCTCTCTTGTACGCAATTTCCTCGATGCAGGAAATGTATAATCCTTGCCGTTTTTGGAACGCCGCCACGAAGTCAGATGCATCCAGCAGAGAATCATGACTGCCCGTGTCGAGCCATGCAAAGCCGCGCCCCATTGTCTCCACGTGAAGCTGTCCGCGGCGCAGGTATTCCATATTCACACTTGTGATCTCAATCTCTCCGCGCGCCGAGGGTTTGACATTTTTCGCGATATCCACGACACTGTTGTCATAAAAGTACAGTCCCGGCACCGCGTAGTTAGACTTTGGATGCTCAGGTTTCTCCTCGATGGAGATGGCCTTTCCCTCCTCGTCGAACTCGACGACACCGTACTCTCGCGGATCACGCACATAGTAGCCGAAGATCGTCGCGCCCTTCTCCCGGGAAGCCACGTCCAGAAGTAGCTTCGAGAAGCTCTGCCCGTAGAAGATATTGTCTCCGAGCACAAGCGCCACGCGGTCGCTCCCGATAAACTCTTCGCCGATCAGGAAAGCATCCGCCAGTCCGCGCGGAGTCTCCTGTATTGCATAGGATAGCTTCAGCCCCAGCTGTTCTCCCGTCCCCAAAAGCTCCTGAAAAACAGGTAGATCCCTCGGTGTCGAAATAATCAGAATCTCACGGATGCCAGCCAGCATCAGTGTCGACAGCGGATAGTAGATCATCGGCTTGTCGTAGACCGGAAGGATCTGTTTGGATACCGCCTTCGTCAGCGGGTAAAGCCTCGTGCCGGCACCGCCGGCCAGTATGATTCCCTTCATCGTATACTCCTTATCGATTCACGTACAGACTCCCGTCTGAAATTTTTCTTATCACGCTTTCGGCAGTCTGCCTTTTCTGCTCCGGACATTTTATTTCTGATACATTTCTTCGTAATATTTCTGGTAATCCCCACTCGTCACGTTCTTCATCCACTCCTCGTTCTCAAAGAACCAGCGGATCGTCTTGCGGATGCCTTCCTCAAACATCGTCTCCGGCTCCCAGCCGACCTCGGCGCGGATCTTGTCCGGAGCGATCGCATAGCGGCGGTCATGCCCCTTGCGGTCCGCCACGTAAGTGATCAGCTTCTCGCTCACCAGAGCTTTTCGTGGATCGTCCGGCGGAAGCATCTCCTGCAGCGTGTCGAGAATGATATGTATGATCTGGATATTCTGCTTCTCGTTGTGTCCGCCGATGTTGTATGTCTCGAACAAGCGGCCCTTCTCCTGCACCATATCAATGCCCTTCGCGTGGTCTTCCACGTACAGCCAGTCGCGCACATTCTTGCCGTCTCCGTAGACCGGGAGCTCCTTCCCGTGCAACGCATTGTTGATGATCAGCGGGATCAGCTTCTCCGGGAACTGATACGGGCCGTAGTTGTTGCTGCAATTCGTGATGTTCGCCGGGAAATGATAAGTGTCCATGTAGGCCTTCACCAGCATGTCCGAAGACGCCTTGCTCGCCGAGTACGGGCTGTGCGGAGCATAGGGTGTCGTTTCATAGAAGTACTCGCCCTCCTTCTCCAGCGAACCGTATACTTCATCTGTCGAGACGTGCAGGAACTTCTTGTCCGGCTTAAACGTACCGTCCGGCAGCTCCCAGGCCGCCTTCGCCGCGTTCAGCATCACGAGCGTGCCCAGCACGTTTGTTTTCACAAAGACCTCCGGATCACGAATGCTGCGATCCACATGGCTCTCCGCCGCGAAATGCACGACACGGTCGATATCGTTCTCCTCAAAGATCTTATTGATTGCTGCAGAGTCGCAGATGTCCGCGCGGATAAACGTATAGTTCTCCCTGTTCTCGATATCCTTCAAATTCTCAAGATTGCCCGCATAGGTCAGCTTATCCACGTTAATGATGCGGATGCTGTCACCGTATTTGCGGAACATATAGTGAATGTAATTAGAGCCGATAAAGCCGGCCCCGCCTGTGACGAGGTAGGTTCTCATGATTTTCCTCCATAATTGTCAATTTTAAAAGCCTGTTGTTTAGTATAACATTAATTTCAAGGGAGTGCAAGCAGACGGTTTTCGCCATGCATGCCACGGTTTCGTCATGCATGCCACCCTTGCAGGACTAGCTTCGCGTCGCAGACCGCTTTCTTCGAAAGTTATCCGTTGCCAAATCACATCTCCGGTACAGGGGTAGGTCTGGCACTATCCCAGACACTGCCGACATCAAATAAATCACTCACCATATCCGGGTTGTAGTACATCCGATAACCGTCGAGATTGCGGCGGCCCTGTCGCATAAACGTATCGCCAAACTGTACCCAGTATTGTGAAGAGTCGACATTGCAGAAAATATTGAATCCCTGCTCTTTCAGGTAAGTGAAATATTCATTGTCGCCTGTGTACGGCTGCCAGTCTCCGATATCTGCCCCAAACGCAAAAATGATGACATCGGTGTCCCCGACAACACTTGCCACATTGTCGAGCCAGCGCTGTGTATCCTGCATTACCTTGTCAATCCCAGCTTCCGTCGGCGAGATATGTCCCCAGGTGTGGCTCGCAAACTCCCAGCCGTCCGCTTTCATCGCCTCTGCGACCGCGCGCGCCTGATCGACCTCCTTCTGCCATGCCGCCTCATCGAAGTCCGGATGCGCGTCGAAAAATTTCTGCTGATACTTCGTAACGCGGGAAGCCTCCTTCGTGCGATAGACCTCGTCTGTCCGATATCCTAATACGCCCTCATAACCGGTCAAGGCAATGATGCCCTTGTGTCCGCGATAGGAGAAATCCGGATGTTCGTCCACAAACGTGTCAATCCACGGCACCATGTCGTAGTCTCCGACCGAGATACTGCCGTCGTCCTCCACATACGTGTTCTTGACATCCCCGTTCTCATCGATGATCAACTTCTGCGCGAAGCCGTCACCGTCCATATAATGATAATAGCTCACATCGTCCTGAGAGAGCACAAACGGTGTCTTGCCGGGCGGAAGCATAATCTCTCCGCGCGACACGGTTCCATCGCTATTCACCGTGCACATATCATGCAGGCTTACCATCACGTAGCCTTTTGCGTACATGGACTCCATAATGCCGGCAAACTCGCTCAGCGTCGTCATGACCTGGTTGTAGCCGCCTTCATCCTCGTCACCGTCAAACGCCTTTGACGTATCCTTGATCAATGTATGGAAAAACACATGCGTAATCTGATCCAGCGGATAGGCTACACAGCTCTCCTTCATCGTCCGGTAGCCCGCCACTGCATTCTGCAGCGCCTGACTGCTCGTGTAGCTCTCTGCAGCCGTCAAATACGCGATTGCCCGGTCATAATCATACTGAGAAGCCATATAATCCGCCACCGCAATCATATCCTTTTCACTCAGGCCGGAGCTCCCCTGGCCATTCTGGCTCTGTCCATTGCGCGCAGCGAGAATCTCTTCCGCAAGCGTTTGAGGTTTCTTTCTGTTTTTCCCGCTCAGCTCTGGAATCAACACATCTTTGATCAGAACTACCGCAAGAGCGATAACAATAAGCACAAGGAGCGAAATAATGCATTTAATTATTAGTTCGTTCTTCCTTCTCCTGCTCTGCCTGCGCAGCAGTTTTAAATCCCGTTCATCCATAGTCCCCTCATTTCCCCTCACATTGCTTCTTGCATCAAATAGATACTTCTTCTATACATGCAGTCTGCTGCTCAGCCATGCGCTCATTTCGTGTCTTCATCGTCCCGTATCCAAAGCCAACTTCATAGACCAAAGCCACAATCAGAATCAGAATCAAAATCCCGAGCACAAATTCCAGACTTCGCATTTTCATAATGTTATCTTGCTCGCGCTTTCGTTTTGCAGATGGAATCAGCCGCTCCTGTATCACGCTTTTGTTTGCGACCTGTCGTCTGTCCTCCATCTTCCTCGCCAGCTCACTCTTCTGACCATCATACACCTGTGGTCTTCCTGATCTTTTGTTCTCTCCTTCCATCATTTTTCTCTCCCAGCCATTTATTTATTCCTTCTATTGCCTTCGGCGATCCAACAAAATATTCTTAATAACAGGATAGTGGATTGTCCACTTTTTGTCAATTCCTGCTTCCCACACATTTCCTTAAATAATTCATAAGAAAAACGCCTGATAATTCAAACTTTACTAATCCGACACGCAATGATATACTTTAAAAAGCGAGGAAGAAAGCAAAGGAGGTGTCCCGAATGCCGGAACCTTTCACACTTTATAAATTAATCGTCCTCTATATGCTCCAGAAAGTCGACTTTCCGCTCACAAATTCCCAGATCTCGGAATTTGTTTTGGAGCGCGGTTACACCACTTATTTTACACTTCAGTCGGTGCTTTCCGAGTTGGCCGAAAATGACATGGTGCGCCAGGAGGTCATTCGCAATTGCTCCTATTACACACTGACAGAGGCCGGAGAGGAGGCTTTGCGCTATTTCCAAAATCGCATTTCCCAGCCGATTCGCGATGATATCGATCAGTATCTGAGAGAAAATAAAATGCAGCTGCGCGACGAAGTTTCCATCGTTGCGGACTATTACAAAAACACCGCCGAAGAATACTCTGTACACTGCGTAGTAAAAGAGAAATATTCCAATCCGATCGAACTGACTATCACGGTGCCAGACGAGGCACAGGCCAGAGTCGCATGCCGGAACTGGAAGCAGAAATGTCAGGAGATCTACGAATTTGTTATGAAAGAGCTGCTGTAAGTACCGGAAACCGCATACACGACTCCCTACTTCGATATGCAAGCTAATTGAAGAATTGTTTCACACCTTGCTCATGCAAAAAATGTCTTTCCAAATCTGTCAAAGACATTTTTAATAAACTTAAACTCAGGAGGATCTTATGAAAGACACATTTATTTCCGACTCCGTCGTCTACGTGGGCGTCGACGACAAGACGATCGATCTGTTCGAAAGCCAGTACGTTGTACCGAACGGAGTCTCCTACAACTCTTATATCATCTTCGACGACAAAATCACTGTCATGGACACCGTGGATAAGCGCGGTACGGAGGAATGGCTTGCCAACGTCAAGAAGGCGCTCGGCGATAAGAAGCCAGACTATCTCGTCATCCAGCATCTGGAGCCGGACCATGCAGGCAACGTGCAGACACTTGCAGAGCTGTTCCCGGACATGAAGCTCGTCGCTAACAAAAAGACGTTCCAGATGATGCCGCAGTTTTTCGACATGGAACTGCCCGAGAGCCGCACCGTCACAGTAGGCGAGGGCGAGACCCTCTCCCTCGGCAGCCACACATTGCAATTCTTCATGGCGCCAATGGTGCATTGGCCGGAGGTCATGGTGACCTATGAGCAGAGTGAGAAGATCCTGTTCTCGGCAGACGGCTTCGGCAAGTTCGGAGCGCTCGACACGGACGAAGACTGGACCTGTGAGGCGAGGCGCTACTATATGAACATTGTCGGCAAGTACGGCGCGCAGGTACAGGCGCTTCTGAAGAAGGCCGCGACGCTTGACATCGCGACGATCTGCCCGCTGCACGGCCCGATCCTCAAGGAGGATCTCGGCTTCTACATTGGAAAATACCAGACCTGGAGCAGCTACGAGTCGGAGGATGACGGCGTGGTGATCGCCTGCGCGTCCATCCACGGCAACACCAGAAAGGCTGCGGACAAGCTCGCTGAGATTCTTGAGAAGAAGGGCGCGAAGAAGGTGTCGATCTTCGATCTGGCGCGCGACGACATGGCCGAGGCGATCGAGGACTCCTACCGCTACGACAAGCTCGTGCTGATGGCTGCCTCCTATGACGCAGGCGTCTTCCCCTGCATGGAGGATTACCTGAATCACCTGCGCGCCAAGAATTTCCAGAAGCGCAAGATCGCCTATGTCCAGAACGGAAGCTGGGCGCCGAGCGCGGGCAAGACCATGAAGGCGATCGTCGCTCAGATGAAGGACATCACCGAGGTCGAGCCGATGGTCACGATTAAATCGACCCTGAAGCCGGAGAACATTCCGGAGCTCGAGGCACTCGCAGACGCGCTGCTCGGCTGAGTCTCCTCTCACAGATCACAGAACATGAATATCGCCGCGAGACAGTTCTTCTGTTTTGCGGCGGTTTTTTGCAGGGACAGGATTGTTACTGTTCAGACTAGACGAAGCATTTGCTGCTGAGACCGTAAGAAAGTGATTCAGTTTGGGATTCGCGCGCAGAGCGCACAGAAGGCGGCACCGGGTAGTGCCGCCTTCTGCATTCTGTAGATGAAACCATTAATAGAACTGGTGGTCTCCTAATTTTGTACCTTTTCCGGAACCCGTGTTGAAGTAAAGGGCATCTCCGACTGGGTTTTCTCCGCTGATGGCCGCTGCCGCCGCATCATAGCAGGCGCTGGGGACGCCGTTTGCCAATGCGCTCGCAAGTCCACCACTTGAAGCCGGTGTAAACTGGCCACTCTGATAAATGACCTCGCTGATCGAATTCGGGAATGACGGGCTGTTCACACGGTTCATAACGACCGCGCCTACCGCGACCATGCCATCATAGCTCTGATTGCCCGCCTCACAGTAGATCAATGCCGCGAGCAGAGAAGTGTCATCCGTGCTTGTCGACGCTGCCTGAGAATCGTCCCCCATACTATCACTCGAATCGTCCTCCGTGGAATCGGAATAATCTTCTCCGCTTCCGTTCGAGCTTTCATCGGATGTCCCTGCAGTCTCTGTCGTCATCGGCGTCGCAATGTCCGCATTTACTGGATTCCACCATGCGTCGTAGAGAATTCCGGTGCCGGAATCGTAGTAGAGCCCAGTGTTTGCATCATAGTAGATACCTGTCTCCGCATCATAATAACTCTCGCCGCCATCCGTCGTACTCGCAGAAGTCGTGTCCGTATAAGAATCATCCGTGTAGGTATCCGTATCGGCATCATCCGCAGCGCTTGTATCCGCATAGGAATCATCTGTGTATGCTACGTCTGTATAAGCATCGTCCGCAGCGCTTGTATCCGCATAGGAATCATCTGTGTATGCTATGTCTGTATAAGCATCGTCCATGGAGCTCGTATCCGTGTATGTCTCGTCCGCATAAGCTGTGCCCATCGTGTCACTCGTGTACGCCGCATTATCCGTGTAAGAATCATCTGTGTACGCTGCATCGTCCATGGACACATAAGACTCTCCGCTGTCACTGCTTTCCGTGTAGGATTCGTCCGTGGTCTCCTCGTCCAGGTATGCCTCATCCGTCGGAACTGCCGTGTCCAGCAGAAGCACTCTGGAGACATCCTCAGCCGAGACATAAGCTGTGCTGTCCGCTCCGTTCTGTACTTGCAGCCAATGTCCCTCGTCCTGAGTCAAGATAAAAGAGTCTCCATATGTAAGCGAGTCAAGCACCTCAGAGCCCCCATCTGCACCGGAGTACAGTTTGACATCACTCCAAGTGGTCGCAACTCCCTCGACACCATAGTTCTCCGCAAGGCCCTTGGCATCCTCACCGTAGACTAAGTATTCATTCTTCACAAAACCGGTCAGCCCACCAGAATAGATTTCCGTCCATTCATCGCCCCGGTCGATCACCCATGCCGCACCTCCCTGATACAGGCAGCCGATAACCGGACTATTCTCATCGTCCGAGCTTCGCACATTGACGCCGGTGCTCACCGTATCGTCATTCGTAAGTGCGATCTCATCCCATGCAGCTTCCTGCTGATAGGGAAGAGCGATCGAACTTTCATGTGCCATCGCCGTGCCGCCAAGCATCATAGACATACCTATGACTGTCGCGGTGCCGATCGCACATCTCTTCCTTCCACTCATAATCATTATCTCCTCTCATGTAAATAGGAAGCATGCTTCAATATCTGCATTTCTTCGTACCAAATACGCAACACATTCCGTCTTCAGAAAATACGTTTTTGTTAAATTTGTTACGTAATTGTTAAGTAATGTTACGAGTGTATTTTAATATGTTTAATATATTTTGTCAAGCCTTATCTGAAAGAAATCATTTTTTGCTCACAATTCCTTGAAATTGCGGGCCCCTCCGTCAACCCGAAGGATCTGTCCACTGATATAAGACGCCTGTTCCGAGGCCAAATAGTATACCGCGTCCGCAATCTCCTCCGGCTCCGCAAAGCGTCTCAGACCGCCCGCACTTCCCTTGGCAGGTTTGTCCTCCCTTTGCTCCTTGAATATCTCCGCCATCTCTGTATTCACAAATCCAGGCGCGACCGCATTCACTCTTATCCCATAAAGTGCTGCCTCATCTGCCAGAGTCCTCGTAAAAGCGGCTACCGCCGCCTTAGAAACCCCATAAGCGCACATTCCCCTGTTCAAATCCAGTCCGCCGACAGAGGAAATATTGACAATACTTCCGGCCTTTTTTCGAAGCATAAGCTTCAGAACCCACTGAGTCAATTCCATCATCGCAAACAGATTGACATCAAACACCTCCCGTATCGTCTGCATTTCCGTCAGTTGGAATAGATTCTGATGCATAATGCCAGCATTGTTGACCAGCACATCAATTTTTGCCTTGTTGCGAATCAGCTCCCGCATCTTCTCTTCCATCGCCGTCGAATCCGTCAAATCGAAGCACACCGACACGACATCTGTATCATACTCTACCCTGAGACGCGCAAGCTTCTCTTCAAACGCTTCCGTATGTTTTCTCGCATGCGCATACACACAGTATCCCTCACGCGCAAATTTCTCCAAAATCTTTTCGCCGATTCCCCTGTTACAGCCGGTAATAAGGGCCCACTTTTTCTCCATGTTCAGCTCTCCCTCTTCGTTTCCAACAGTTCAAGAATACCCGCCTTGACTTCGTCTGCCTCCTGCTTCCACACCTCATAGTCACGGTCCCACTGCGCATATTTCTCCTGTCCACGCTTATCCTCAAACGAATAATGCTCCATCAGATAATTTCCGACAAATTCCGTATACTTGTCTGCCCCGAAAACATTGACATGACTCCTGTCATAGAAATCTGTCTCGGGATCAAGCCCAATCTCTTCAAAATAATCGTTCGTATTCAGGAAATCATAACCATATTTCTCGAGCACCTGCGAAATATAATTGTACATTTTCTTTTCTGCCCTCGTCTGGCAATATGCGTTGACGAGAAACAGCGGTTGCAGCCCTTCGTCCTTGCAGTAATCAAGCAGATCGTACAATATCTTATCCAGACGCTCCGACATCTGCACGCCCTTTTTAACCTTGGAAAAATCTTTATATCTGACTGGCGCTACGTCTACATTCAGGCGAAACCCCTTCAGACTGTCATGGCTGGAATTCAGTCCAAACTTCAGAGACTGCAGATCCAGCAATCGGTACCATTCCGTGTGATATTTGATGATATCAATATAATACGGAATTTTGTCATACTCATCCGGCACACACTCTTGAATCATCTGGAAGCGGTTCAGGGAATACTTAAAATTATCACACACATTTCGCAGAGGTACATCGTGATCCATGCTCATGACACTCTTGTCCAGATAATAGCCTTCCTCCGCGGCGGCAAAGGGACGCAGGTCGATTACATACAGCTTGGGCGACTGTGTTTTCCGTATCTCCTTCAGGCAATACTTTAGCATCTGAGGCGGCATCGTCCCCGTGGCAAAGTCATAGGAGGTGAAGCCATACTTCTTCCATGCTTCAGGAGCTTCCCAGTACGCGAAGCAGGAGCTCGCCCCAACAAACACAACGTCCAGCGATTGATCCTCCTCGGCATAAAATCCACACAGATTCTTGCGGCTCGCGCTTCCACTGTATGGCCGAAGAATATAGGAAACCACCACCAGCGCAACGAGAAAACCTGCCGAAAACAATACTGCCTTCCATAGATTTTTCATCGCTAAAATCCTCCGTATATGAACTGGGCAGCATCATACTCCGGCCCATACATTCCAAAAAGAATCACAAAGAACAAAAGGAAATAGAGAATCGCCCATCTCACCACGATATTGCGTGAGGCAAGCCACTCATAGACAGAATGTCCCTTGGCCTGGAACACAAACAAAACAGCTAAGACTGCCATTCCGAGCGTAACTGAAATTCCAGATTTCAAAAAATCATAAAAGTCCAGAGGCGCAAGAAATGTCCGCAGTTGTCCGATAAAAACTCCCGGCATAAAGCTGGCTGGCATCAGACAAGCCTTCACATAGTGCACTGCCCTTCCGACCGTAGACGCGCGAAAAAACAGAACACCGACGGCATATATGACCGCTGTTCTGGCGCTCTGAAAACCGTGCCACCACTTTCCTTCAGAATCTATATGGAAAAACGCTTTCCATTTTTTGAACAAATTGTCCAGAAGCTGCCCTACAATGATCACAGCCCCGAACCAGATTCCTTCCGCGACAAAATGCCATGCTCCGCCATGCCAAAGTCCCATATAAAACCAGAGAATCATCATCGCCAGATACGTGGGTACGCTTTTTGAGACTTTCTTGCCCAGACTAGCCTTAAGGCTTTTCGTCATTTTCTTCCAGAGCTTTGAGCGAAGGATCGGATACATAATATAATCCTGAAGCCACTGCCCCAACGTGATATGCCACCGCTTCCAGAATTCCTGAATACTTCTCGAGTGAAACGGCCGATCAAAATTTTCAGGCAGATAGACGCCAAAACACTCCGAAGCGCCCAGAACAATATCCATACAACCCGAGAAATCCATGTAGAGCTGTATCACATAGACTGCAAGCCCAATGCAGAGGAATAAGCCGCTGTAGTTTGCGCTCTCATCAAATATATCGTTCGCATAAACCGCAATATTTTCTGCCACCACCAGTTTCTTTATCAAGCCAATCAAAATTCTCTGAAGGCCAAAGCAAACTCTCTGATACTCAAATTTGTGTGGCGCATACAGCTGATCCTCCAGCTGGTGATAGCGGCTGATTGGCCCGGAAATCATCTGTGGAAAATAGCATACAAACAGAGCCGTCTTCCATATACTCTTCTGTGGCTTCGACGTTCCCCAGTAGACATCGACAAGATAGCCGACCGCCTGAAGCGTGTAGAAACTAACTCCAAGAGACGCGACAAAATTTACCATCTTTATGCTTTGTCCTCCCCCAAAGATTCCACAGACCATCTTTGCGCTGGAGAGAAAGAAATTCGAATATTTCAAAACTACCAAAGGGGCAAGCGCTACGATAAGACATACGATCAATACAGCCTTTGCCTTTCCGGAATTGCCTCGGATTCTGTCGATATAATTGCTGCCGGCCCATATCGCCGCCACTGTGAGAAATAAGTAGACCGCGGTCCACGGTGTTCCAGCCAGCGCATAAAACGAAAGGCTGATCGCAAGCAGCATCACCCACTGACATTTTCCGGGAATGATATAGTAGACTGTCAGACTGACTGCCAAAAAAACAAAGAACCAAAAAGAAACCAAAGACATCGTTCTTTTCCTTTCATTTCTCTTCTGTCGCGCTCAAAAAGCCGACCCGCATCTCCCCGCGGCAGACCTTCTCATTGTTCTGATTTCTGATGACCACCTTCAGCGTGATCGTCCGAAATGTGTCGTTTTTCTTCTGAACCTTTCCGGTCACCGTGAGGTGATCCCCTGCGTATACCGGATGCGGAAACTCAGCCTCCACCGTATGGATCAGACTGTTCTCACCGGGAAGGTATGTTCCGGCCAAAGTCGAAAGAAGGGATGCCGTAAGCATCCCATATGTAACCCGCGTATGATAACCCATTCGGTTCGCAAAGTCCGCATCACGGTGTAGCGGATTCTCGTCTCCCGTGATTCGGTAAAAATACTCCATTTTATCCTCTGTAATATCGGTCTCGAAGCTCTCTTCCATCCCGACGGATAATTCTTCATACGTATAATGGTTCATATCTGCTCCTCGATAATGTCAAGCATCTCCCCTACGTTTTTCATGCCCAGAACATCTTTCATCGCAAATGTGAATCCGAACTCGTCCTCCACCTCAGAAATCAGTGTGATATGCGTCAGCGAATCCCAATCCTCGATATCCGCTGCTGTTGTCTCCTCCGTGACAACAATCGACTCATCATCGAACACATCCCAGAATATCTCATTTACCTTCTTCAGAATTTCTTCTCTGCTCATAGCTGTTCTCCTTCCTATTGTTCAGAACCTACAATGAACGTCCTGTTGCGGACAAACT
Source organism: uncultured Lachnospiraceae bacterium (assembly GCA_947594085.1). Taxonomy (GTDB): domain Bacteria; phylum Bacillota; class Clostridia; order Lachnospirales; family Lachnospiraceae; genus Choladousia. The sequence continues at coordinate 13,799 of CANQEB010000025.1, forward strand.
GCTCCACATCTGCCTCAAAACGCCCTTCGCCCAAATTCCGAAAACCAAGCTTCTCATAAATGTCCTTTACCATAGCATTTTTGGGCGTTTGAATATATTCTCCGACTACTCTTTTATACCCTTCTTTCCTTGCTGTGTCAATCACTTTATTGATGATGAATTCTTCCATTCCACGCTTGAGAACACGGCAACTCATCAGCCAATTGTACATAAAGAGCGTGTCAGAATCTGTCTTCTCCAGGATCACGACACTGATCAGACCGTGATCGCCAAAGTCGTCCCGCAAGGTGAAATAAAATGTGATAAAGCGGTCATCCTCCGCCATGCGCTCGATTTCCGCCTCCGTACAGCGCACCGTCCGCAGATTGAACTGGTTTGAGCGCTGTGTCAGCTGCGCGATCCGCGGAAATTGGAATCGGTCAAACGGTTTCACCTCGGCCACCATATTTAGGCTCTGCAAGTACTCATCGTAGTTCTGGTACTGCTGCCTGCTGATCGTGCGCTTCGCCTCCGCCTGATACTGCTGTGTCCGGTCCTTGTCGGACTCGCTGCTTGACGCTGTTTCAAACAGATTCAAGGCGCGCAAATGGCTCAGATACTGTGCGGGATCCTCCGGCAGCTCCGGCACTGTAATATCTGGAATAGCACGTCGCACCTGCTCCCGCTCAAAAGGATTATCGTCAAGAAACACGATACTGTCCATTCCGATGTTGAGCGTTTCCTGGATAAATCGGATGTTGGAAGCCTTGTCCTCCCAATTCGCCACGAACATCGAGAAATCATCGAGGCGCAGGACCATCTCAGGATGTTTCAGGAACGGCTCCTTCGCCGTATTTTCGTCATTCTTACTGCAAACCGCGAGCACAATTCCCCGGTTTTTCAATTCCTTAAGCCAGATTTGGAACTCTTCAAACGCGTGTCCAAGACCAAGCTCACCGATCTGGATCCCTTCCAGGCCATCGTCCCCGATCACGCCGCCCCAGAGCGTATTGTCCAAATCCGTAATGACACACTTGCGAATCGCCCCGGAGACTGCCTTCACGATATCTGTGACCTGCTTTGCCACCTCCGGCAGAACCGCAGTCGACAGTGGCATTTTAGCAATGTAATACAGCTTGTCGTCATACGCGATCTCCCTGCCGCATTGCAGTTGAATCCCATTCAGATCCATGAAAAAGACGTTTTTGATCTCCTGCGCCCCATCCATGAGCAGGCAGTTCAACCGCTTCACCTGATAAAGGAAAGAAGCTTTTGTCTTCGCGGCATAGTTGCCATATATGCGGTCATCAAACTCAACAAACAAAAACTGAATAATGCTGCAGGATAGCTGCTGTCTGTTCACCAGATCCCAGTAGGAGCGTATCTTTTGATAGATTTTGTCCGCAAAGCCTGTCTTGTCTTCCGTCTCGGCAAACGTATGGTAAAGCTTCTCAGAGCACATATAGATCAGGGCAAACTGTGCCCCGAATTGGCAGAATTCGGAGCTTGGATCCAGAAGCTGGGCGTCGATCTGATTGTAATCCGCATCATAGATTTTGAATGCCATGTTCTCTTCGACCCCATAGCCCTGAATAGCTGTCGCAAGGTGCTGTGTTGCGCAGTCTCCCAAGACTGCCAACCGATACTCACGGCACCCTGTCATATCTGTCTTGCAGTTTTTTTTCAGCTTTGTAAATGTAATCCCGGTCATTTTCCAAACATCCTGTTCCCTTTTCTGGTTTCGCCTCAGGAATTATCTTCCCCAAGATAATCCATGATCTGGCGAGCGATTCCGCAGGCGTCCAAACCATTCGCCGCCTTCACCTGGTCATGCGTGCCATATCCTTTCGCAAAGCAATTCTGAAGGCCGATCCGTCTAAGCCGAACCCCCGCGCCAACCTCAGAAAGTGCTTCCGCGATCGCACTTCCCAGCCCACCAGTGACACTGTGCTCTTCCACAGAGAAAAGCACTGGATATCTCCTGGCAAGCGCAAGCACATTCTCTGTGTCAAACGGCACGATCGTCGGTACATTGACCACCGCCAAGTCTACTCCTTGCCCCGAGAGCAACTCCACAGCCGAAAGAACCTCCGATACGATACTTCCCGTCGCAAAAATACAGGCATCAGCACCCTCTCTGAGCACATACTGTTTTCCTGTCACAAACTCATAGTCATTCAAGTAGACATCCGGCTCGTTGTTCATTCCGATCTTGATGTACACCGGTCCCTGGATCTCATACGCAGCCCAAATCGCCTTCTCCACCTCCCGCGGGCAGGCCGGCGAAAAAATCGTGAGGTTTGGCAGGCTCCGCAGCGCGCCCAAATCTTCCGTCGTGTGATGTGTCACGCCCAGCGTGCTCCAGGAAAGTCCCGCTCCCATGCCAACGATTTTCAC
>CANQEB010000026.1 GCA_947594085.1 uncultured Lachnospiraceae bacterium
TCCGGGAAGGACCTATAGGGGCGTCCACCCGGAGATTCCCTGTCACATAACAGCGTCCGGTTCATCCTTCCTGCTTCCCTTTCTCTATCCCCAGATACGGCAGAATATTCTCAAACATTCCCCGAATCACCGGAGCCGCAATTGTTCCCCCGTAATACACACCTTGCGGATTGTTGATAATGCATAGGCCAAGCACCTGCGGATCATCCGCAGGCGCAAAGCCTATGAAGGAGGAAATGTATTTGTTCGCGCTTCTTGGCAATGTCTCCGATGTGGCAGTCTTGCCGCCGATTCGATAGCCTTCAATATACGCGTTCTTTCCTGAGCCGCCGTCCACCACTTGCTCCAAAAGATAACGCATGGTCTTCGATGTCTCTTCCGATAGGATTCTTCTCCCCTTGTCATATTGGTACACACCGATCAATGCTCCGTCGCTTGCCTGTACACTCACTCCAAAATGCGGCGTGACACGCGTGCCACCGTTGATGATAGAGCTGACTGTTGTGGCAAGCTGCACCGGTGTGATCTGAAAGGACTGGCCGAAGGAAATCGTAGCCAGCTCTACTTGACCGACATTTTCCTTTTTGTGCATGATCGTCGCGGCCTCTCCCGGAAGATCGATCTTCGTTTTCTCATTCAGTCCAAATTGATCAAAATAGGAAAAATACCGGTCGACACCAAGCCGTAGCCCTACCTCGATAAACACCGGATTGCAGGAATTCTGGATTCCTTGTACAAATGTCTCGGCCCCGTGTCCTCCCACCTTATGGCAGCGAATCCTGCGATCCTCCACGATCTTGAATCCAGGACACGAAAAATTGTCTGTCAGGGAAACAACACCAGCCTCCAGCCCCGCAGACGCTGTGATAATCTTGAACGTAGAACCCGGTTCGTACGTATCATTGATGCAGCCGTTTCGCCACATGCGGTTCAGCGCATCCTGCAAAGCCTCTCCTGATAGCGCGCTTTCAGCTGCCGCCACCAGATTCTGTTCGTCTGAAATCCCTTCCACTCCACTGTCTATCGCATATACATCCTGACCGACAGTCTCGGCAATTGGTTCCCCTGTCTCCTCTGGAAGGTACTGTGGAAGCAGCGTGTACGGATCATTCAAGTCAAATTCCGGCACGTTCGTCATCGCATAGATCTCACCGTTCTTCGGATTCATGATCAGGATCGAGACGCTGTCTGCCTGCTTCTGCTCCATGACCTGATAAGCTGCCTGCTCGGCATACTTTTGTATATTATAATCCAAGCTGGTCACAAGGTCGTTGCCCGCAACGGGCTCCTGCCGACTCTCACCAGTATCAGAGAGCTCCACGCCCCGCGCGTCCGTCAACGTCAGAATTTTTCCGGGTGTCCCGGAAAGCTCTTCTTCGTACTCGACCTCCAGACCAATGATTCCCTGGTTGTCGCCGCCCGTGAAACCAAGCACCTTGGATGCCATACTTCCAAACGGATAATATCTGCGATAGTCCTCGTCCACCTTCACGCCTGCAAGATCGCAATTGCGAATCCGGTCACCGATTTCCTTGTCGACATTCTGGCAGATGCGTTCAATCGAAGTAACCTTCTCAACGCGCTTCCTCACCGTCTCCTCGGGAAGTTCCAGCTCCCTGGCAAGCACTTCAATCACCTGTTCCGGATCCTCGATCTGACTGTGAATCACGGACACAGTGCAGACGGTCCGGTTGTCCGCAAGAACCACACCATTGCGGTCCAGTATCCTCCCGCGCGCCGCCTTGATCGAGCGCTCCCGCTCGTGCAAATCCTCTGCCAGTGCCGCGTAATGCTCGGAATCCGCAATCATCAAATGCGCCAACCGCCCGCCCAAGAAGGCAAGCATCAGTGTACACCCCAGAAATATCACCACCATTTTTCGGCGATGGAATGGTCTTGTTTTCTGCATAGGACAGCCTCGCAAAGCTGTTCAGTGTCTATACCTATACTGAACAGTCACGTTTTAATACAATATATTAACGTTTCTGCAAAGCTATGCGCAGACTCATCGGAACTGCTACTCTTCCTGTGCCTCGGCATTCTCTTCTTCATCGGTCGCCGTGCCGTCCCAGACAGTCGCCTGATCTGCCCCGTCCGCATTTTCAGACGGCGGGAGCGCAAGGCCCGGATTGTCCACCTTCGGATCGATGACCTCCTTGGGCTGCTGCACCTTCACAAACGACACCGCGTTCATCACCGCATCATACACGGTTCCGTCCTCCGCAATGTATGCGCCGGCGATCTCATTGCCACTGCTGTCTACGATCTTGCCGTCTTCAACTCTCGCGTCTGTATGGTAAACTCCATACGAATCAATCGCATCGAAAATCTGTACGACGTCGTCTCCGATATCCTGCCTATCCAAACCGAGCGCCGCCAACATCTCGTCTGTCACAGACTCTGTCGGATAGATTCCCATGTAGGGCAGCACTTCTGTCGCTATCTTCTGATAAACCTCCTGCGCAAATGTACTATTCGCCTGGTTCGCCACGTTCGGCTCATCAACGATAACATAGATCACGACCTCTGGGTCGTTGATCGGCGCAGCCCCTATAAAGGAAACAAGATATTTGCCCTTCGCACGCGTTCCGGTCTCCGGGTCGATCTTCTCTGCAGTACCGGTCTTGCCACCAATGCGGTAGCCTGGCACCTGTGCGTGACGCCCGGTACCTTCCTGCACCGCGACTTCAAGGAAACCCCTCAGCGTATCCGACACATCGTTCGAAATCGTCTGCTTCAGAAGCAAATCCCCCGAACTCTTTATAACTTTTCCGTTTTCATCGAGTATTTTGTCCACCACGTGTGGCTGATAGTAATAGCCACCATTCACGACCGCGGAAAACGCCGCAATCTCCTGTACCATCGTGCAGGTGAGACCCTGTCCAAACGTACAAGTCGCCAACTCGACCTCGTTCATGGTATCGCGGGTGTACACGGAACCTGCGGATTCATTCGGCAGGTCGATTCCGGTCGGCTTCCCAAAATTAAACAACGACTGATATTCAATAAAGCGCGGAACCGTCAGCCTCATGCCGATCTGCATCAAACCGTCGTTGCAGGAGTTCTTCAGGACATCGCCCAGCGTCTGATCTCCGTGCGCATTCGGATATGCATCACAGTGGATCTCTGTGTCGGTGATGAACTCACCGCCATCGCAGTAGAAATGGTCATTTGTCGTCACTGCTCCGCACTCCAGCGCAGAGGATACCGTGATCGGCTTGAACGTAGAACCTGGCTCGATGCCGTCCGAGACACAGAAATTGCTCCACATCGCATTCAGAGCCTCCACGTACTCTTCCTCCGTCATGGACTTGATCTCCGACTCCGTGTACCAGTCATTCAAATTCATCGGATCATTCAGATTGAATCCGGAGTTTGTCCCCATCGCGAGAATACTTCCATTGTTCGGATTCATAATGACGACGCCGATGTTTTTGGCCCCGTGCTTCGCCGTGCCGTCATCATGGTCTTCTCCGTATGTCTCATCGAATTCTGCGATATATTTTTCCACGATCTGCTGAATGTTGATATCAAGTGTCAGCTGAAGCGTGGAACCGTTTTCGGGCGGGATTGTCTTTTTCTGATATTCCTGATTTTCATTGAGATAGCCGAACACGCGACCGTTTGTCCCTTTGAGCTGCGAATCGTAGTAGGACTCCAAGCCCACAATGCCGTCTCCGATCGCGTTGGAAAACCCAACGACGTTGCTCGCGAGACTGTCCATCGGGTACTTTCGGATAAACTTTTCCTCAAACCAGACACCCGTCACATTCTGCAGCTCTTTCGCCTTCTCTCTGCGCTCCTCCTTCGACAGACTATCGTCATCGTAGGATTCCAAATACGCAGAGAACTCATCCTTCTGGTCCTCCGTCACCTGCTCTTTTACCACCTGATATTGGCTGTCGCATGTTTTCTCCGAAGTGATCCGTTCCCGCAGCTCAGCACTGTCCAGCCCAAACACTGTCACAAGCGCCTTGATCGTCGGCTCAAGGTAGTCCTCGTTCTCATTGATCGCCTTGCAATCCAGCACGAGGTTATATACCTTCTCACTGTAGGCGAGTATCCTGCCGTTTGTGTCCCTGATCTCGCCTCTTCTGCTGTAGAGAACCTGACTGTCATAGTTCTCCTGGGAAAGCACCTGCTTTGCATAACGGTCGCCACTCTTTACGTTGATGAACACAATGCGGAGCAGAATGATAATTAAAAATAATAAAATGAATGCAAATATAGCCAGAAGCTTTATTTGCATTTTTCTTGTAAATCTTCGTTCTCTTTTTATACGGCTGATCTTTGCCAACTGTTTCACCTGACCTTAACCTTGTGGTACCTCAGCATACTGTCTCACATAGTCACTGTTCTCGATCTCATACGTGACGATCTGTGATTTTTTCGCATACACCATGCCGAGCTCGTTCATGGCCACGTCCTTGACTTGCTCCATGTCCACGCTCGTCATGATCCGATTGTAATCCGAATCGTTCTCGAGAATCGCAGCGTCAAGCTGCGTCCCAAGCAACGTCACTTCCTTCTGAAGTCTGGTCTCTCTCGCCTGAAGCTGCAGGAAGTTCACACACATGAACACGGTGATCACAGCTGCAGCGGTCAAAAACAGGACATAACCCAAATTCATTGAGAGAGCCCGATCCCTGTTTCTTTTTGTTCTCTGACTGGCAGACGGCGCCTCTTGTCTCTCTTGTGGCTCCAGAGCGGGCTGAAGTTTGCGCACAGCTGTTCCGTCAACGTACACATATGTCCTCCCGCTTTCATTTCTCCCCTGGCGGCTGTCTGTCGTACCGCCCCTTCTCTGCGTTCTCGCCATTGTTCTGCACCCCTGTATAATTTATCGCAACCGCCCGCTGCACTTACCCTTCTTTTTCCACAGTGACAAGCCGTACTGGCCTGCGCCGGACTGCTGCTATGTATACTCCCGCTCAAATACCCGTAACTTTGAGCTTTTTGCTCTATTATTCTCTTCCAGTTCCTCTTCCGATGGGACAATTGGCTTTCGTGTGATAACTTTTCCCTTCGATTTCTTTCCGCACACACAGACCGGAAATTCCTTCGGGCAGGTACATGGATTTTCGTTTTGTCTGAATTTTTCTTTCACGATCCGATCTTCCAGCGAATGAAATGTGATCACGCAAATGCGTCCCCCATCATTCAGAAGTTCGATCATGTCGTCCAGGGAATTCTCCAGAACCTCCAGCTCTCGATTCAACTCGATCCGGATCGCCTGGAAGGTCCTTTTGGCCGGGTGTCCCCCCGTCGCTCGTGCTTTCATCGGTATCGCCGCTTTTATAACATGAATTAACTCCCCAGTTGTTTCCAATGTTTTTTGATTTCTTGCACTTACAATGTGCCTAGCGATATTCTTTGCGAATCGTTCTTCCCCGTAGTCTCGGATAATCCGATACAATTCCGATTCGCTGTACCCGTTCACAATATCTCTGGCAGTCTGAGTTTGACGCTGGTCCATACGCATATCCAGCGGAGCATCCTCCCTGTAAGTAAAGCCGCGGCTTGCCTCATCGAGCTGATAGGATGAGACCCCCAGATCCAAAATGACTCCATCTACAGATGTAATACCTAGCTTGCCGAGCTCCCTTCTCATGTCACAGTAATTCGCGCGGATGATGGTCACCCGGTCTTCGAACAGCTTCAAGCGCCTCGTGGCTGCCTCGATCGCGGCTGCATCCTGGTCTATGCCGATCAGTCTGCCCTTTTCAGACAACCGGCTGCAAATCTCCAGGGAATGTCCCCCGCCGCCAAGCGTGCCGTCCACATAAATTCCATCCGGTCGTACGCGCAACGCCTCAATACTTTCCTTCAGCAATACAGATGTATGTCTGAATTCCATACAATCCTCCCCAGGTTATATGCTCAGGCCAAAATCTGCCATGCTGTCCGCGATATCATCCATATCGTCATAAGCATTGGTTTCCGTCCAGTTCGCCTTACTCCAGATCTCAACGCGGTTCAGGTTGCCCGCCAGCACCACATCCTTTTCCAGCTGTGCGAAATCCCTCAGCACTTGCGGCAAAAGAATTCTCCCCTGCTTGTCCAGCTCGCATGTGGTTGCTCCGGCTACCAGAAAACGCGTAAACTTTCTGGCGCTCTTGTTGTTCAGTGGCAGCGTGCGCAACTTCTCTTCGATGATCTGCCATTCGTTTTTGGGAAACACAAACAGGCATCCATCCAATCCCTTCGTGACAATGAACTCGTCCCCCAACAAGTCCCTGAACTTCGACGGGATGATCAGTCTGCCTTTGGTGTCAATCGTATGATTGTACTCACCCATAAACATCATGACGCACCTCTTCCGGCCGCACACCGGTGTTACTGTTTCCTCTGTGAGCGGAACAGTAATGTCTTTTTGCAGTGATATTTGGGCGAATCATTCCATTTTGTCGCCACTTAACACCACATCACACCACTTTCTACCACTTGACACATATCTTACCGTACATTTGCACAAAATACAAGCACAATTTCAAATTAAATTTTTACAATTTGATTAATTTTTCAAAGGCACAATATATAGTAGAAAAAAGAGAAGACCCGCGCAAAATCTTGCGCCAGCCTTCTCTCTTTTCTGCCATGTCTCTGCAATTTTCAGTAAACTTATAGTTCCATATACTGCTCAATCAACTCATCAATCACACGACTCTGCTCGTAGACTTCCTCCACCAGGCCCCCACTCGCAAGTAATTCATTGAGCTTTTCACGTTCTTCCTCAATCTTTCTTTGCAATTGTTCTCTTTGATTCATACTCTTCTGTTCCTTTCCTGTGTTTTTTTCCTATAGCTAACAACCCGATTGATACCACGACGAGAATTCCTGACAAAATCTGTGAAACCGCGAGATTTGTCCCTGGCCACAGAAGCTGATCCGTGCGCAGGCCCTCGATCCAAAATCTTCCTATCCCATAAAATAGGAGATAACTCAGAAAAACCATCCCGTCAAATTTCCGCTTGAGTCGAAATGTCAAAGCAAGGAGGATAAGCAATACTCCAAAATTCCAGAGCGACTCGTAGAGAAAAGTAGGGTGCACCTGGATATATGGCACTCCATCAATCGTCTGCAAATGCTCTCGCATCAAATCAGTGATCTCATGCGAACGGACATCACTTTGCGGCAGCTGCATCGCCAACAGCCCATTCGTGTATTCGCCAAAGGCTTCCCGATTGAAGAAATTCCCCCATCTTCCTATCATCTGTCCCCACACAAGCCCAATGACAGCGGTGTCGAGCGCTCTGAAGCAGCCCATCTTCCGTCTCCTGGCAAATATAAGGACTGTGGTCACTCCCCCGATCACTCCTCCATAAATCGCGAGCCCGCCTTGCCGGAGATTGATGATCTCAGCCAAATGTTCCCGATAATAATCCCAGGAAAATATTACATAATAGACCCGCGCACAGATCACGGAGATGACGATCGCGGTGAGCCCCATATCAAAATAATCGTCTGGATTCTGACCCGTTGCCCGCGCAACCCGCATTGCGAGCAATAAGCCCGTCACCATCGCGAACGCAAGCACAATCCCGTAGCAGGCAATCTCGAATCCGCCGATCGAGACAGCCTTGATAACATGCTCCAGAGTGATCCCGAGATGTGGAAAGCGTATCGAGCCCATGCGGCGGCCTCCTTTCTTGCATGTCTCATGTGAACGCGCGCACTTACGTACGCTACACCATTCGCATTCCGCTTCGCTCCATGCTCATGATGCTCGCTCGCCAAATCCGCAGAGCATTGAGCAAACACTGCTCTGCGCACTTGGCTCACTTCGTTCACACGTTAAAGCGGAAGAGAATCACGTCCCCGTCCTGCACGACGTACTCCTTACCCTCGAGGCGAACGAGCCCTTTCTCCTTCGCGGCCGGATATGAGCCGCAGTCCAGAAGATCGCGATAGTTGACGACCTCCGCGCGGATGAAGCCGCGCTCGAAATCTGAGTGGATCTTGCCAGCCGCCTGCGGAGCCTTCATTCCTTTTCGGATCGTCCAGGCGCGCGTCTCTGTCTCTCCTGCAGTCAGGAAGCTTAGCAGTCCCAGAAGCGAATAGCTTGCTCTGATCAGTTTTTCCAAACCAGACTCTTTCAATCCAAGATCCTCAAGGAACATCTGCTTTTCTTCATCATCGAGCTCCGCAATCTCCTGCTCAATCTGTGCACAGATCACAAATACTTCGCTTCCAGAAGAAGCCGCATAGCTGCGCACTGCCTGTACATAAGGGTTGGAAGCTCCATCATCCACAAGCGCATCCTCGGCCACATTCGCGGCAAAAATCACCGGTTTCGCTGTCAAGAGGTTGTACTGCGGGATCCACGCCGCCTCGTCATCGTCTGCCGGCTCATACGTGATTGCCAGTTTTTCCTCTTCCAGATGCTTTTTCAACTTTTCCAAAAGTTGAAGCTCTTTCGCCTGCACCTTGTCGTTTCTGGCTGCGCGCGCCGTCTTTGCAATACGGCGCTCCAGAATCTCAAGATCCGAAAAGATCAATTCGAGATTGATCGTCTCGATGTCACGCACCGGATTGACCGAGCCATCTACATGAATTACATTCGGGTCATCAAAGCAGCGCACAACATGCACCACCGCATCCACTTCCCGGATATTCGCAAGAAACTGATTGCCCAGTCCCTCTCCCTTCGACGCGCCCTTCACAAGTCCCGCGATATCCACAAACTCTATCACCGCCGGCGTAGTCTTTGCCGAATGATACAAGTCTGTCAGCAGCTTCAGCCGCTCGTCCGGCACCGCAACTACTCCCACATTCGGATCAATCGTGCAGAACGGGTAATTCGCAGATTCCGCCCCTGCCTTTGTCAATGAATTAAACAGTGTACTCTTTCCTACATTCGGGAGTCCTACAATTCCAAGTTTCATACCGTCGTCTCCATTCCCTTTCTTCTACTCCATCTGTTTTGTGTCTTCTTTTTCACCATTTTTATCAAGCAAGTCACAGTTTAGCACATAAACCGACAAGAAACAATAGCTTCTGCCAGAAACCGCTCGACATAATTCCCCATTCTGGCGCCCAAAACCCATATGAGGCCGCCGCAGCATTCTGCGACAGCCTCCCATTTTTCCCGATAATTCAAGTCTTTTTCATTTGCAAAAAGAAATTGCCCACTCCGAAATTTGTCGAAAATATCCTTATTCCCAAACTATAATAAGTTGCATTTGCTTCGTGCAAAAGTGTCAATAGCGTTTTCTTTCTCTGAGCTCTCTCGCCAACATAACATAATTCTCATATCTCTGCCGGGCGATTTTCCCATTTGCCAATGCGTTTTTTACAGCACAATCCGGCTCGCTTATATGCATGCATCCCTGAAACCGGCACTCCTTCGCATAAGGCAGGAACTCACAAAAGCAATCCCGCAATTCCTCCGGCTCGAGACCCTGGAGATACAGAGAGCTAAAGCCCGGAGTATCCAAAAAATACGTATCCCTCCGCAGCACAATCAGCTCCGTATGCCTCGTCGTATGCTTCCCACGATCGATTTTGCGGCTAATCTCGCCAACCTCCATCTGCACGGAGGGCTGGAGTGCGTTTGTCAGCGACGACTTCCCAACTCCGGACGGGCCAGCAACCACGGTCGTCTTTCCTTCTAGAAGGCGCTGTATCTCTTCTATGCCCTCATGCTGCATCACGCACAGAAAATGCACTTCGCTTCCACAATCCCGATAGATTTCCGCCAGTCGGTCCTGCTCCTCCTGCGTCGTCAAATCCGTCTTGTTGAAACAGATAATGACGGGAATGTCCTGCTGCCGCATCATAATCAGGAAACGATCCAACAGATTCAAATTCGGCTTCGGAGCTGCTGCCGCAAAAACGACCAGTGCCTGGTCCACGTTCGCAGCCGCCGGCCGGACCAGCGCATTTTTCCGCGGAAGGAGGCGATCCACATTGCCCGTCTGCTCCTTCGCGTCTATGATTGAGATCTCCACATTGTCCCCGACCAGCGGCTTCTGCTTATCCTTGCGGAAGATGCCTTTCGCCCTGCACTCGTACAGGACTCCGTCCTCTGCATGCACGTAATAAAAACCACCGATCCCTTTTATAATTTTTCCCCGCATCAGTTCACCTGATAAAACGCGATTCCAGGATATTCAATCTTACTCGCGGCCGCGCCTGTCACCGGATCGAGCAGGTACACATACGCCGTCCCGGACGACACGCCTGCCACCCCGTCGGTCTGCAAATGATAAGGAAACGTCGCCGCGCCCTCAAACACCGTCTTCTCGCCGGCGCCATCCTGCAGCAGCGTGATACGCACTTGCTGGTCCGCATATCCGACCGGCGTCTCCAGCGAAGCATCACAGCGCCAGGTACCTGCCGTGTCGGTTCCGGTCATGCCGGCTGTGCCTGTTGCATCTGTTCCGGTCGTACCGGTCACACCGGTTGTGTCCGCTCCGTCCATATCCGCGGCACCCGTCGCGCCTGTTCCGGATGTACCGTTTCCGTTGTCAATGATCGTGATATTGTCGTCGTCGCCCTGCTGCGGCTCCGGCCCGGTGCTGATGTACAGCGTCACCGTCGACCCACGCGGGATCTGCTCGTTTGCGGGCGGATCCATCCGGACAACAAGCCCTTCCCCGATCTCATTGCTCGCCTCATATTTGTAATCAGCGATCAGCTCCTGCATCTCGAGCGCCTCATTTGCCCGCTCTACCGTGTATCCGGTCAAATCCCAGGGCGTCGCATAGCTGATATCCTCTTCCTCACCCTGGCTGACGAAAAGCGTCACCTTGTCACCCGGCTTCAGACTGGTCCCCGCCATCGGCTCAGTCGTGATCACATATCCGTCCGCGATCGTATCGCTGTGCCGCGATGTGTCAATCTCGCAGAGGAGTCCCTGCGCCAACAGATATGCCTGTGCCTGGCTCTGTTCCTGGTTGGTCAAATCCGGAAGCTCTATCTCCTGCGCTTCCTGTACCACCTTGTACTCGACAACGGATCCCTTCTCAATCATCTGCCCGGCCTCCGGCGATTGACGGCAGACTTCCCCGGCCTTGTAAGTAGAGGATTCCTCCTCGCCTGTCTTTTTACCGGTCAGGCCATAGTTGCCCAACAGCTTCAAGGCCTCATCCTCCATTCGCCCATAGAGCTCTGGCACAGAGACCTTCTGCGCCCCCTCTGTCTCGGTCGGAGCCTCCGTCGTTTTCTCGGTCTCCTTTCGATCCCTCCCAAAGTGGAACAACCCCACCGCGTTTGCCAGGAGCACAAGGAACACGCACCCGATAATCACGGCCACAATGATGCCGCCGATCGTCACGGCACGCTCCAACCTTGGGTTCAACCCGACGTCTCCGTCATCATCCTTGGCACGCGGTGGTCTCGGCACAAAGCTCTCGTCCAGCCGATAATTTCCATCATGTATCGCGTAGTCGTCCGGATTCTCATATGCATCGAAGTAAGGATCATACTGCTGATTCTCATCCGACGCCTCACTCTCAACCAGGGAATCCCACTGCCCCTCGCGGCCTTGTCCCGGCTGAACCTCCTGATACGTACTCTTCTGATAATAGCTGCCCGGCTGATACGCGCGGTTCTGGGTCGGCCCGGTCTCCTGCACATGCAGTCCTGCCGCTGCCCCTACATCCAGCGACTCATCGTATGCCGGCATGGTCTTTTGCTCTGCATTGATCTGGCCAAGCTCTTCCTTGGACATGACACGTGTCCTTGCCATCGTATCCACGGCAGTCTTCGTCACAAAATCTCCGTCCGGATTCACAAGCGACTCCCTCAAGTCGCGAATCAGTTCTGTCATATTCGCATAGCGCCTGTCCGGGCTCTTCTGCGTACACTTGAGCACAATCTGATTTGTGCTGTACGGGATCTCTGGCACAAGCTCCTTCGGTCCGTGCACCTCCTCCTGAAGATGCCGAATCGCCACAGCCACCGCTGTGTCACCGTCAAACGGCACTTCTCCAGTCAGCATCTCATAGATCGTGATGCCGAGAGAATAAATGTCGCTCTTCTCATCACTATATCCGCCGCGTGATTGCTCCGGGGAGCTGTAATGAACCGACCCCATCACGCTGGAATTCACCGTGTTGGTCGTGGCAGCTCGCGCAATGCCAAAGTCCGCCACCTTGACCTTCCCGTCCGTCGAGATGATAATATTCTGTGGCTTCACATCACGGTGGATAATCCCATTGTTGTGCGCGGCCTCAAGCCCCGCCGAAATCTGCAGCGCGATACTCGTCGCCTCACGCACGGAAAGCCGCCCCTTGTTCTTGATGTACTCTTTCAGGGTAACACCTTCCACGAGCTCCATCACAATATAATAGATCCCAGCTTCCTCACCCACGTCGTATACATTCACAATGTTCGCATGCGCGAGTCCTGCCGCGGACTGTGCCTCTACACGAAACTTCGAGATGAACACCTTGTCATCCCGGAACTCCTGCTTGAGCACCTTGACAGCGACGAAACGATTCAGCTTATGGTCCTTCGCCTTGTACACGTCAGCCATTCCGCCGGAGCCAATTCTTGATATTATCTCATATCTGTTTTGTATAAACATTCCGACTTTTAGCATAGCTTTTCCCCTGTCAATCAGAATTCAGCAAGAACTACTGAAATGTTGTCTTTTCCTCCGTTTTTGTTTGCCTCATTGACTAAATGCTTTGCCGCTTCTTCAAGTGAACTGCTCTTTTTCACAATGCGCAGAATGTCCTCATCCTCTACCATATTGGTCAGGCCATCTGAGCAGAGCAAAATCTTGTCGCCTTTTTCTAATTTTACATCAAAAAAATCAATCTTGACCGGCGTCCGAACACCTATCGCCCTTGTGATGATATTGCGGTCCGGGTGGCTTCTTGCATCCTTTCTCTGGAGCTCACCGGCCCGGATCATTTCCTCCACAAGCGAATGATCCCTGGTGATTTGCTCGATCTCCTGGTCGATCAAGTACAGCCTGCTGTCCCCGACATTCGCGACATACAGATAGCCATCCCTGAGCGTAGCCGCAACCACCGTAGTACCCATGCCTTCCATCGATTTGTCCGCTTTCGCCTTCTCAATCACAAAATCATTCGCCTGATGAATCGCGGCGCTGAGCAGTGGAATCGGTCGCTTCTCCTCCGCGTTCTCTATATAGTCTACCATAGTCTCGACCGTATAGCGCGACGCGAAATCGCCCGCATTATGACCACCCATACCGTCCGCGACCACGAGTAGGTTGGAAAGGCTCCCCACTGCCTGGTCCGAGGCATAGATAAAATCTTGATTCGACGTTCGCCTCTTGCCGATATCTGTGATGCTATACGTCTTCATACAGGTTCTTCCCTTTCTTGTCTGTCCAGTTCTTTCACTGACGTTTACTTTTGGTTCTCGATATAACTCTTTCGGAGCTGGCCGCACGCCCCCGCGATATCGCGGCCCATCTCTCTTCTTATGGTAACATTTATTCGATATTTTTCAAGTTTATTTTTAAAATCCTGCACAACAGCACGCTCTGGCTCCACGAAATTCCTCTCTTTGATGGGGTTGACCGGGATCAGATTGACATGACAGTTGAGGCCCGAAAGCAAGGCTGCAAGCTCCCTCGCATCCTGTTCTGTATCGTTCACGCCGCCCACCAGGCTGTACTCAAACGTGATCCTTCGACCTGTCTGGTCAAAATAATACCTGCAGGCATCCAATACGTCCTGCAGTTCATATTTGTGCGCAACCATCATCAGCTGTTTTCGCTTCTCCTGATTGGACGCATGCAGGGAAAGCGCCAACGTGATCTGCAGTTTTTCGTCTGCCAGCGCACGAATCTTTTCAACAATTCCGCACGTTGAGACCGTGACATTTCTCTGGCTGATGTTCAATCCGTTCTCGTCTGTCAGAATTCTGAGAAATCGCAACAGATTGTCATAGTTGTCCAAGGGTTCACCGGTCCCCATGACCACGACATTCGACACGCGTTCTCCGGAAATCTTCTGAATCTGATAAATCTGGTCCAGCATTTCCGACGGGAGGAGATTTCGAGTCAATCCACCAATAGTAGAGGCACAAAACCTGCACCCCATCCGGCAGCCCACCTGCGAGGAAATACACACCGAATTTCCATGGTGATACCGCATCAGCACGCTCTCAATAACACTCCCATCCGCGAGTCGGAACAAGTACTTTTCAGTTCCATCTACCGCGGATATCTTTCGGTCGACCATCTCGAGATGTATGTACTCACAGGTGTCCCGAAGCTTACCGCGAAGTGCCGCAGACAAGTTTGTCATCTCATCATAGCTGTCTGCAAGCTTCCGGTGCATCCACTGATACAGCTGTTTTGCCCGAAATGGCTTCTCGCCCAACGCAGCGATGTGAGCCGTCAACTCTTCCATTGTCAGCGACCTGACATCTCTATCTTCCATTGCATTTACCCAATCTATAGTCCACACAGCTTCCCGCTGTCTGCTTGCTTTTTCATTTACTCTGTGTCGGCCAGGCGGTAGATCACACCCGCTGTCTCACTCTTCCTCGTCCAGATAAAAGTCCTCGTCCGGCCCTTCCTCCGGATCCAGATAATAATCCATATCCTGCGGTTCGCTCACCCTTCGCAGCCTCGCGATAAAGAAGCCGTCCGACCGATGTACGCCCGGCAAAAGCTGAAGGTATCCTGCCTCCGTCGTCTTGCTTTTCAGCTCATCGCAGATATAGGGATTGACACTCTCCAGGCGAAATGGATAATTCTCCAAAAACCATTTGATATTGTACTGATTCTCATCCGCGCCGATCGTACAAGTGCTGAAGATCAACACGCCGTCCGGCTTGACGTACTCCTGCACGACAGACAAGATCCGCCTCTGCAGCCGGATGATGTCCTGCTGCTGTTTCTCCGACATCTTGTACTTAATGTCCTGCTTCTTGCCGATCACGCCCAGACCAGAACAGGGAAGATCCGCCAGCACAATATCCGCCTTCTGCACGGATTCCGGATCGCGCACGGTCGCATCCTTTAGAACCGCACGGATATTGATGGCGCCAATTCGCTCAATGTTCTCCTGCATCAGGCCCACTTTGTACTCTGACACATCCCTCGCCTCGACATATCCGCTTCCCATCAGTTTGTCCGCGATGTGAAGGCTTTTCCCTCCCGGGGAAGCGCAGACGTCAAAGCAGGTATCGCCCCAGTTCGGCGCAGCAATCTCTGCCACCAGCATAGAGCTGATATCCTGCACCTGAATCCAGCCCTTCTTAAACGCCGACACCGCCTTAATATAATTGTAATCGGAAATCTCGAGCGCGTAATCCAGATACGGGTGCTGCCTTACCGTGATTCCCTGATCCTCCAGCTCTGCAATGATCTCCTCCTTCGAAGCCCGAGCAAGGTTGCAGCGCACGACAGTGGGCTTTTCCATGTGTGTATCCCGGCAGATCTTCTCAGTCGTCTCATAGCCGAACTGCGCCACCCACTTGCTCAGCATCCAGATTGGAAATGAATACTTTACCGACAGATAATGCAGCGGCTCTTCCTTTGGATCCGGATAACGGACCTGCCCGAGCCTGCGCGCCGTATTGCGCAGAACGCCATTGACAAAGCCTTTGAGATTGTAGAATCCTCTGCGCTGCGCCAGCGACACCGCCTCATTGCAGACGGCGGCATCCGGCACACTGTCCATGTATTTCATCTGATAAATCGACATCCGCAAAAGATTGCGGATCAGCGGTTTCATGTTGTAGACCGGGACGTTGGAAAACTGCTCGATGATATAATCCATCTGCATGATGTGTTCCAGTGTACCCTCCACGGTCCGCGAAATAAACGCTCTGTCGCGCTTGTCAAGGTACTGGTATTTCTCCAGCGTCTCGCGGAGCACAATGTGACTGTACGCTTCCTCCTCCGTGATCTCCATCAGGACGCCCAGCGCGATCTCGCGCAAATTTACCTGCCCTGCCATATGTTCCTCCCCTTCTCACTGCCGAATCCCCCTCAGATATCGGCGATCCCCGTATATCGTGTTCCTATTTTTGTCCCTGTCTGTCCGCAAGCTGTCAGAATGCCCGAACAAATGATTTTATCGTCACACCTGTCTGTCTCAGTCCCTGTCCCTTCCGCGCGCCAGGATCACCAGACGCAAAAGCTGTAGAATAGACGACGCCAGACTCGCCACATAGGTCATAGCCGCTGCCGCCGGCCAAGCTGTCAGCGCGCTTCCGCCAGATGTTCACCAATGGC
>CANQEB010000027.1 GCA_947594085.1 uncultured Lachnospiraceae bacterium
GCCGGAGGGCAGGGTGAAGCCGTGGGGGACAGGACACGCGGTGCTAAGCTGCATCGGAGTGGTTGACGGCCCGATGATTGTTATCAATGCCGATGACTATTATGGAAATCATGCGTTTGCAATGGCGTATGATTTCCTGATGAAGACAGAAGATGAGCCGGGCAGATACCATTATATGATGGTGGGATATCAGCTTGAGAATACGCTTACGGAGCATGGACATGTGGCACGCGGCGTATGTGTGACAGATGTGCAGGGAAATCTGGTTCGCGTGGACGAACGCACGCACATCGAGAAGCGGGGGAGTGGCGCGTCTTATACCGAGGACGACGGCGCGACCTGGACAGTGATTCCAGCGCACAGCACGGTGTCGATGAACATGTGGGGATTTTCGGCAAGTATCCTGGATGAATTGAGGGCAAGATTCGTGAAATTCCTGGACGGGAATCTGGAGAAAAATCCGCTGAAGTGCGAGTATTTCCTGCCGTTTGTGGTCTGTGAGCTGCTTGAGGAAGGCAGGGCGGATGTGAGGGTCATGCAGTCGCCGGACCGCTGGCACGGTGTTACCTACAAGGAAGATAAGCCGGTCGTCATGGCGGCAATTCAGAAGCTGAAGGATGACGGCCTCTATCCGCCGAGACTGTGGGAAGATTCTGATGAAACTGCGTGATGCTGTGCATGGATGAGCAATGGCCATGAGATTCCCTGTTTTTTAAAATATGAGGATGTGTCTGGATGTGAAAAGTCAAAATAAGAGAAGTACGTTTTCGACAGCCCTGCGAGCGGTCTTTGACAACAATTGGTTTTATGTAGCCTGTGTTGAATTGTGGGGGATTTATGTGCATTTGCCATATCCGCATCTGCCAGTTTATATATACCTGCCGCCGCTGTTCGCGTTTTGTTATATGATATTTCTGATCTGGGAGCTGCTCAGCAGAAAGAGACAGGATAAGTTCGAGGGCGAGTGTGGGCCGTGCGAGCCAGAGCCCGGAAAGACGGTTGACCGAAAGGACTTTATGGATGGCCTTGCGCGAGTTTTGACCAGCAAGAGCAGTTATCTGATTGCGGCACTCTGCGCAATTCCCCCGTATTGGCTTGCAGAATATTATTATGACAGGTATTCATTTGGGATTGTTGTGAAGGGAGTCGTTATAGTGGTTTCGTTTGCAGCGGTATTTGCGTTTCTGGCGTACAGAAAGGCAAAGAAGATGTGAGTCTTTTCTTTCTTTTCGCGGTACATATTCTGATCAGATTGTGTGAGGCATTTTTCGAGGGAATCTTCCCCGCCGTTCAGCGTGGCGATGCCAAATGAGATACTGAGCTGCCAACTCCCGATATGATACTGCGCTTCGGCCTGCTTCAGCTGCGGACGCAGCGTCTGGCGCCAAAATATACAAAAAATTTTTACGATGTGGGAGGAGAATATTTCATCTCCTGTGATAAATATTAATAAAATTGTAACAGTATTGCATATACAAAATATGGTATAATAAAAAATCAGAGTATACCAGAGAAGGGATCTGCATTTTGCAGAGGTAGACTCTATCCCTTGGGGAGGGGAAATATAATTTAAGAGGGGGCATGCACATGAAAAGAGCTTTGGCAATCGTGCTTGCAGGTTGTATGGTATTGCAGCCGCTATCAGGTTACAGTCTGGTAGCTGCGGCATCGGAGACTGATCTTGTTCCGTTGGAGGAGAGCAGCACGGATGCGATGACTGTGGATGAGGTCGGCGCAGAATATACGGAACAGGAAAATGTGGAATCAGATTATTCAACCCAGGTCGAGGTGTTGCCGGAAGGACAAGAACAGCAGGAACAGCAGCCTGGGATTTCAGATACTCCTGATACAGGAGTGTCCGATATAGTAGTGACACAGGGGGATATGACAGAGGATCCGTCGACGGACGCTGAGGTACAAGAATCAGGCTCCGCGGACGGCTCTTTTGATGTCTCTGGGACAGATAGCAATGAGGAGGATATTCTTCCGGACGATGGAATGATTCTGGATGATGCGGTGATTTTGGATGAAATCATTGCGATCGACGATACGGAAGGTACAGCGCCGGAATCCGAGAGCGAATGGGAGGCAGAACCTGAATCCGAACCGCAGACGGAGACTGTGCCGGAGCTGGAATCAGAGGCAGTGACAGAGATTGCGCCTGAGGCGGAATCCGAGTCTGAGTCGGAGATCTCACTGGGGGATTTTGCGGCAGGGATACAGGCGATCTCGATGGATGAGTGGACGGAGTCGTACATCGAAGTCGAGGTAGTGGCGACGCTTCCGTTCCTTGAGTCAAAGGCCGTCACCATTTCTGTCGCTCCGGAGTCGGAGGGAGCTACCAGCGGAGAAACGAGAACTGTCAGCATAGCGGTTCCCGGAGGGACGACAGGAGAGAAGAAGGCGGCTGCATCAGAGAAGTTTTCTGTCGCCTGCGGGTCCTACAAAGTGACGATTTGCGCGGACCAGTTTGCGGATTATGAGCAGACGGTGCAGGTTCGCGCGCATGAAGATGCCAAAATTAAGGTGTACACGTCCAAGATAGAGAGCGAAGGCGCCAAGTGTGGTTGGCTGCGCCTTGGAGATGTGGATGGGGACCATGATATTACAGACGCGGATGTAAAGGCACTCGTATCAGCAGTCCATGGGGATTCAATTGACGCAAAACTTGATCTGAACGCGAATGGCATCGTGGATCTTGCCGATCTGCAGTTTGCGGTACAAGGCCTTGGAGAACACCAGGAGGCGACCGTCACCAGGCGTTCTGTTCCGAATCGTGTGGAGCATGACGCAAAGACGAGGATCGAGGGAATTGACAGCCTTCTCAATGACAACGGTGTGGCGACGCTGAGCCCGACGAACGGGGAGACGATTTCACCGGAGAACCCTGTGTCGGTTGCGTTTGATTTTGGGACGACGGCTCTGGGAACGGATGGCTCGGTCACAGATGAACTGCCGGTACTTGGGGGAATGACGCTGCAGGCGCCGGTCGCGAGAGATGAGAAGACGGGGGAATTGACCAGCGATATCACAGGCGGTTCTGTTCTCGTGGAGGCGGAAAAGGATGGAGAGACGAAGATCTATGAGATCCCGCTGATCAAAGGGACAGAGCCGATAAGGACCGAACCGGCGGAAATAGGGACGATTCCCGTGCCGGAGGAGACTGAGGAGTCACAGGAAAGTGCAGTGCAGGAGGAGATGCCGGCATCGATTATGCTTATGACGGCAGGTCTTCCGATCAGTGCGATGCCTGCAGAAGAGACTTCTGTCGACGCGGATTTGGGCGGTGTGATCTCCATTGACGCGGTCGAAGAGATCGATGCGGAGGATGTGCCTGCTCAGATCGCGGTGAAGGCCGGTTTGGATATTGCCGACGGGGCAACAGAGAATATCGCTGTCGAGGAGTCCGAAAAGTCGTCTGAAGAGACGTGGAAAGTGGATGAGACGCTGGAAGCTGCCACTTTGGAGATGGATGGCTCGTTTGTCCTGGATTTCGGTGCTCAGATCGCCGTAAAGCGAGTCACAATTCGCATCACGGGGACGAAGCAGACGCAGGCTCTGGCGGAGATCGCAAAAGTGCAGTTCGTCAATGATATGAAGGACAGAATCCCGGCACCGAATCTGAATATTCCGGAGATAAAGGAGATTTTGTCTAAGAACGAAGAGCTTGTAGTGGACTGGAAAGAACAGACAAATGTGACCGGCTATGAGATTGAGATCTCCGGCCCGGTCAAGAAGGCGGCAGATCAGACGCAGATCGTACGTGTTTTGAATACGCCGCACACGATCTCATCGATCAACGACAAGTCACTGTACAACTACAGAGATTACAGGATCAGGATTCGCTCCGTCAATGGAGAGTGGAGCAGTCTCTGGACAGAAGTGAAGACGGCGCAGCCAGCGCCGGAGAATCCTCCGGACAGAGTCGACAACGTGGTGGCGAAGGGTGGTTTTCGCTCTATACAGGTATCCTGGAAGGATATGGACGATGCCAACGGCTATATGGTCTTCTACCGGGAGAAAGGCTCAGCGGCCTACAGACCGGTGGTGCAGGACTATGCGCTCCCGAAGGATGGCACGGGACGTCTGATGCAGAACAGCTGCCTGATTACCGGTTTGCAGGATCTTACAACCTACGAAATCTATGTGGTCGCGTGGAATGATTACGACCATGGTTCCTGGGGCAACAACGAACCGGGAACAGGCGCTGGGCCGCGCGTTGCGGAGGCGGTGACCGAGAGCGGTGACACACCGCGGCTTCCGAAGTATCAGCTGATCAACACATATGGCGGGTCGTACGACGATAAGGCAGAGGGCGTTGTCGGGAAGCTGACGGATCATATTGTGAGTGCGGTGTGCGGCACACACAATGGCCAGAAGATGATTGAGAGCCCTCTGGATCAGGAGAAGGAAGCGACAGAAGGAAAGACCCCGACAGTCAATGGGAAAAAATGGAAGTATGCGCAGTGGGCGTTCGGGACGGTAGACAACAGCTACAGTTCTTACTGGACGAAGAAGGACTGGGACGACGGCGTGTCCTACCCGGTTGCCGACTTCAGCAAGGGCGTCACGGTCACGTTCGACCAGCCTTATACGATGAATTATCTCACTTTCACGGCGGCGGATCTGCAGGGCAATGTGGAGACTGCGCAGATCGTCTACTGGAAGGATGAGAGTGAGATAAATGCGAACACTTCAGGGACGGCGGTCGGCTGCAGTGTGGTGCGCAGCCTTGATGAGACGAATCGCCCGTACTATGTGGTGAAATTTGACGAGAAGATCACGGCGCAGCAGGTACATCTGTATATCGGTACGACATACGCCAATATACAGCTGAAGATCGCGGAGATTCATTTCCACCGCTACAATGAGGCGGTGGACGGAGCGGTCGAGGCGTTGTTCGCGGATTCGGAGCATTCGATGCTCAGCGAGCAGTTGGCAGCGCTGGCGTCGACTGACAAGGAGGCTGCGAAAGCTGAGATTGACAAGGTGAAAGCGATCGTGGAGACGAAGGATGCGGCAACGGGAGAATACCACCCGCTCAAGGATTTTCTTTTGCTTGATCTCGAAGGAGCGAAGGAGCTCGTCGATCTGCAGCTTGATGAGCCGTTCTACGTGGACAACACGATCACAGCGGCGAAGGATAGGCATCTGAATTTCGGCGGCCTGAATGCGTGGCAGCCTCTCGGACGAGTTGCGGCTGCGGGTGAGAAGTTGATTGTCTACGTCGGTCACAACGCGAAGAGCATCCGCCAGAACGCGAGTCTGCAGCTGATCTTCACGCAGTACCATGCAGAGTCGAACGCGCTGGCGAGATCCTACAATTTGAAGGTCGGCAAGAACGAGATCACGGTTCCGGTGGTCGCGACGACCGGCGGGAAGGAGCGTGGCGGTCAGCTCTATGTGGCTTACACCGGCAACAATGCGAAGGATCAGTACGTCGTGCGCATCAACGGCGGCGCGAAGATTCCGACGCTGAATATTTACAACAAGAGTGGCGCTGACAAGACAGCCGCGATCAGCGCCTACGTTGCTGAGCTTGGCGAATATGTCGCAAAAGTTGAAGCCGAACATGACAGGTTGCACTACAATGGGACGGAAGCGGCGAAGAAGGACAAAAACGGCGTGAACAACAGCTATGTCTATTTCCCGTACGATGTGCAGAATTGCTTCCTGAATGCGACCGACCTGATGATGGATCACATGATGTACTCTGTGCCGGCGACCCGGATCTGGGATGCGCTCAGCAAGTATTCATCGGATGCGGAGAAGGCCTCGGCGGTGGAGCGCGCGCTGAACGCGATTGAGAAGACGATGACGCTGTTTTATCAGCATAAAGGTCTGTTCAAAGGGGCTGGCGGAAACAAGGAGACACCTGCGCAGCACCTGAATATTCGCTACATGCAGATGTTCTCAGGCGCATTCATGTATGCGTCCGGCAACCACATCGGCGTAGAGTTCCCGGAGACGGGACTTGCGATGGCAGAGAGCTGGGATGGTTACGGATGGGGTGTCGCGCACGAGATCGGCCACGACATCAATGATCCGAACTATGCGATCGCTGAGATTACAAACAACTATTTTGCACAGCTGCTCACGAAAGCGGCGAATACAGATCATGCGACGCGGTTTAAATATGAGGACGTCTACGAGAAGGTGACCTCCGGGGCGATCGGGCGCTCGCCGAACGGGGCAGTGCAGCTTGCGCTCTATTGGCAGCTCCATCTCGCGTTTGACGACTATACGGAGAATGCGGATGGCTACCGGGATGACCGATATATTTTCAGCGATTATCAAAAGATGTTTGACAACCTGTTCTTTGCGCGTGTGGATACGTATTCGAGGAATCCGGGCATGGCGCCGAAGAACAAGGATGCAAAACTGGCGGTAGATCTGAAGCTGGTCAAGGACGTTGACCAAAATTTGATGCGCCTTGCATGTGCGGCGGCGCAGGAGAACATGCTTCCGTTCTTTGAACGCTGGGGCATGGTGCCAGACGAGGATACGCAGAAATTCGCGGCACAGTACGGGAGCCCGACCGAAAAGGCCTACTACTATGTGAATGACGACGCGAGAAATTATCGTGCGGATCACAAGAGTGAAGAAGAGACTTTAAGGATCACGGGTGCTACGGCAAATGTGTCCGTGGACGATGCGAGGACAAACGAGAACCGGGTGGTTCTCGATATGAGTGCAGACACGGCTCACAAGGATGCGATCCTTGGTTATGAGGTGGTCCGCAGCACATATTGGAGAGGAAGAAAGCAGAAGGCGGAAGTGATTGGCTTTGCCCTGGCGGGTGAAAACGGCGAGGCGTCCTATACAGATACGATAGCGGCTCTGGATAACCGGGTGCTTTACTATGAGGTGAGGGCGGTCGACAAGTTCCTGAACTACTCTCAGATTTCTCAGACCGTATCGGCGCGTGTGTCCACGGGCGGTGCGCTTGGAAAGAATTTGTGGTCTGTGGAAACGACCATCACTGCGGAAGATGGGCAGGATAAGATTCTGAAGGACGACGAACACCCGGATGGCGGTTTCGACGCGGACAGCAAGCCTGCGGTCGAGTATGGTATCGGCAAGGTGATTGACGGTATGGTCGACGATGAGACAGTTGGCCCGTTCCTTGGGACAGCTACCGCTGATGACAGGATTATCATCGATATGCAGAAACCGATGGAGGTCACCTCTGTGAAGTATTACGGCGGTGCGCTCGGCCCTGTCACAGTCTCTGTCAGCAGCGACAAGAGCAGCTGGGTGACAGTGAAAGAGAACTATGAGTTCAACGGAACAGACGAGGATGGCAGTTCGCAGACGATCTGGTTCGACTCTGTCCAGGCAGAAGAGAAAGAGAAGTGGATCGGGACGTATGATGCCCGCTACGTAAGTTTTGTAATTCACAATGCGGGCAAGGTGGAGATCGACGAGATCGATATCTGTGGTCCGTCCGGCGATGACGTTTCCTTCTACAGTGACGTGAAGCAGGCCGTCGGTATAGCGGCGAATACCTGCCCATATGCGTATGATGAGGACGGCAATCTGCTCACGATCCCGGAAGGTGCACTGATCTTCACCGGCAGCTATAAGGGCAATCCGGCGTATAATATGGTTGTGCTCTACGACGGCGCGCAGGCGGACGGGGAAAGGCACGGCAACGTGGTCGGAGCCGATCTCGAGAAGAACACCGTGTACGCGGAGCAGGTGATACTTGCGGATGTTCCGGCAAACGGCAATCTCGGTGAGACTTCAGACGGCAAGTGGATCTACTTTGTGACGCCGCCTGATGAGACCCAGTGGGCGGACAGCGCGAAGGTTAAGGAACATTCGAAGCAGGTTTACGAAGGCATTTTGAAGGCTGGCGAGGGTGTTGTGCGCGCGGAATTGTATCGAGTGGACAATGCTCTCACGCTTGAAGGCGAGCGCATCGTCAGCGACACCGCGTTCCTGACATTGCCGAAGAGCTTTGAAGAGCTCGGCACGATCAGGCTGGATATCAAGATGCCGGAACAAAAGCAGACGGAAAACCAGTAAAAGGAGGAATTTGAGATGAAAAAACGGATGAAATATCTGGTCATGATGGTTTTGCTCATTACTGTGTTTTCTGCTGCGATTACGGCGTCGGCGAAAAATATTGCGACGGCCGTGCTGGAGAAAGAGAAAGACAGCAATGATGTGACGGTGGCGATCGATTTTTCGGAGAGCAAGACAGAAGTGATTACATCGCTCCGACTCAAGATACTTGTGGCAGTTGAAGAAGCTCGGGAAGTTGCATTTGACGGGCAGAGTGTGTCATTTGCGTTTGCAGACATTCCGGGTGTAGTGTGTGACGAGGACGTTATATACGATTCCGATATGACGGATTACGTCGTTGACCTTATTGTGTCTGGAAAAACCAATCTTTTCCAAAATGCGAACGGGGGTGCTCTGGAGATTGGCACGCTGCATCTGCCGGCAGGAGATTACTACGCGGTGGTTGGATGCGTGATCGCGGATGATGGAGAGGATAATGAGGAGGACAGTGCTTCAGAGCTTCAGTACGTGGACAGTGCGGGGATACAGACGATAACGGCTCGACTGAAGACCTTGGAGAACGTCTACATTGGCAAAGAGGATCAGCCGGAAACGGAGACAGAAAAAACGGATCCGGAGGAGACAGAGCCGAGACCGCAGGATCCGGAGGATTCAAAAGAGACGGAAAAGACACCGGATGATTTGACGGAGCCTGTGCCGTCTGGCCCGATCACAGGAGCCGAGACGACAGAGACAGAGCCAGAACAATCGAAACAACCGGAGAAGCAGGAGAAGCCGGAAGAATCGGAAAAAACGAAAGAGTCAGAAAAGCCAGAACTGAAGCCGGCAGAGTCACGCAAGAATGGGTTGTCTGCACCGACGCTCATAGTCAGGCCGGTGACAGGCACGAGGAAGATCAGCTTTGCCTGGCAGAATGTTAAGGGAGCGCAGGGATATCAGATCTTCAAATATGACGAGAAATCCGGAAAATATAAGAAGTATAAGAACGTGAAGGGCCTTTCCTACACAGCGAAATTGAGCTATGGAAAGACATACCGCTTCAAGGTGCGCGCATACAAAAAGAAGGACGGCTCGAAGGTGTATGGTGCTTTCAGCGCCGAGAAGGAAGTGACGGTATCTTCTTTTAACAAGAGAAAAGCAGTGGACTTCCATGTGACAATCCCGAAGAAAGGCAAGAAGCTTCGCTTTACCTGGGAACAAGTGCCGGGGGCAGAAGGATATCAGATTCTGTGTTACTCGGAACAGACGAAGGAATATGAAGTCGTTAAGACGATCTCTGACGGAGACACACTGACATGCAAGGCAGTGAAATATGGATATGCGACGGACTATCGCTTCAAGATGTGCGCATTTGCCTATGACGATCACGGGAACGAGGTATTCAGTGCCACGGGAGAAGAAAGCACGATCATGATACCACCGGCTCGCGTGAGCAAGATAAAAGTGAAGTCTCCGCGGGAATCCACGATAAAAGTCAAATGGGAGGAAGCGGACGGCGCAGATGGTTACTTTATTTACAGAAGTGGCCCGGATGAAAAGGGCAAGATGAAGAAGATCGCAAAGGTCAAAGGCAAAAAGAAAAAGTATATCGATGAAGGTCTGGAAAGTGGAGCAAAGTATTATTATCAGGTGGTAGCGTACAGACGGACATCCGAAGGGAAAAAGCTGACCGCCGAAGCGAGCAATGTAAAATCATCGAAGGTAAAATAAAAGAATATACAAGATAAAACGGAGGTGGAAAGATATGGGACTGATTAAGGCGGCGTTGGGATCTGCCGGGGGCGTACTTGCCGATGCATGGAAGGAGTATTTTTACTGCGAGGCGATGGATGCGGATATTTTGGTATGCAAGGGTGTGAAGCGGGCTTCCGGACGCTCTTCCAACAAACATGGAAGTGACAACATCATCACAGACGGCTCGGGAATTGCGGTGGCGGATGGACAGTGCATGATGATCGTCGAGAATGGCAAGGTGGCTGAGGTCTGCGCGGAGCCGGGTGAGTATGAGTACGACAGCAAGACGGAGCCGAGCATTCTGGGCGGTGGTTTTGGAGAGACGCTTCGGAAGACGTTTGAGGCGATTGGCAAGCGTTTCGTGTTCGGCGGTGAGCCGGCGAAGGACCAGAGGATCTATTATTTCAACACGAAGGAGATCATGGGCAATAAATATGGCACCGCGACTCCAGTACCTTTCCGCGTAATCGACCGCAACATCGGGTTGGACGTGGACATTTCGATTCGCTGCAACGGCGAGTATTCCTATCGCATCGCGGATCCGATCCTGTTCTACACGAATGTGTGCGGCAATGTCAGCGATGTGTACGAGCGCTCGGAGATGGACAGTATGCTCAAGACAGAGCTGATGACGGCACTTCAGCCGGCCTTTGCGAAGATCTCAGCGTTGGGTGTGCGCTATAGCGAGCTTCCGGGGCATACG
This sequence comes from uncultured Lachnospiraceae bacterium, assembly GCA_947594085.1. GTDB lineage: Bacteria > Bacillota > Clostridia > Lachnospirales > Lachnospiraceae > Choladousia. Next base: position 10,469 of record CANQEB010000027.1, read on the forward strand.
ATGGAGCTGGCGGATGCACTCAACGAAGTTCTCTCGAAGAAGTGGAAAGAGCTGCGAGGGATCGTGGTGGCGTCCTTTGGAATCAATTCGGTCTCGGCTTCGAAGGAAGACGAGGACATGATTAAGCAGATGCAGAAGAGCGCCGTGATGCGTGATCCGACGATGGCGGCGGCGACGCTTGTCGGCGCACAGGCGGATGCGATGCGAGCAGCTGCGTCGAACTCTGCGGGAGCGATGAACGGATTCATGGGTGTCAATATGGCGGCGAATGCCGGCGGGATGAATGCGCAGAACCTGTTTGCGATGGGGCAGCAGCAGGCGCAGACACAGGCGACGTCCGCGCAGGATGCCCCGGCGGGAAGCTGGACTTGCACGTGCGGCGCGGTGAATACCGGGAAATTCTGCTCTGAGTGTGGTGCGAAGAAGCCGGACGAGAGCTGGACATGCTCCTGCGGCGCGGTGAACACTGGAAAGTTTTGTTCTGAGTGCGGTGCGAAGAGACCTGAATAAGAGATGAAGTGATATGACAGACCGGCGCAGAAACTTGTGGTAAGCGAGCAGACCTGCGCCGGTTATGAATTAGAAGAAAGGCTTTAGCTCTGGGCGGAGGGATTATGGCAGATATTTTGGAGTACAAGTGTCCGTGTTGCGGAGGCGCGATTCAGTTCGACAGTGCCACTCAAAAAATGAAATGTCCATATTGTGACACGGAGTTTGAGGTGGATACGCTGAGGCAGTTTGAAGAAGAGAATATTGAGGAGGATCAGGATCCGAGCTGGAGCGCGGACAACGTTGCGCAGAGCGGCGATGAGCTCGACGGCGATCAGGAAGGATTGGTCACGTATGTATGTGAGTCCTGCGGTGGACAGATCGTGGCAGACCGTAATATGGCGGCGTCGAGCTGCCCCTACTGCGGCAATTCTGTGATTGTCACAAAACAACTCTCCGGTATGCTGCGCCCAGACTTTGTGATTCCGTTCAAGCTCGACAAGAAGGCGGCCGAAGACCGGCTCAGGCATCATTTGTCGGGGAAGGTCCTACTTCCTTCCCTGTTCAAGAAGGAGAGCCGGATCAAGGAGATAAAGGGAATCTATGTGCCGTTCTGGCTCTATGATTGCGACGCGCAGGCGGATATCCGTTGTCGTGCGACAACGATCAACAGCTGGCGACAGGGCGACTATATGTACACTGAGACCCGGCACTATCTGGTGGCGCGCAGTGGCGACATCGGATTCGACAAGGTTCCGGCGGATGGATCCCTCATGCTGGACGACGCGCTGATGGACTCGCTCGAGCCGTATGACTACTCGGAGGCGGTCGATTTCCAGACGGCCTACCTTGCGGGGTATTTCGCGGATAAATACGACCAGAGCTCTCAGGACTGCGCGCCGCGTGCAAACAGCCGCATGCGCGCAAGCACGCAGAGCGCCTTTCTAAGCACGATCGCCGGATATGCGACGTGCGTGCCGGAGCACATGAACATTCAGCTGAAGCAAGGCAGGATCCGCTATGCACTTCTCCCGGTTTGGCTTTTGGACACGGTGTACAAGGGCCAGACTTATACCTTTGCCATGAACGGCCAGACCGGAAAATTTATCGGGAATCTACCGACCGACAAAGGCAAGGCATTTGCAGTCGCGGGAGGCGTGTTTGCGGTGACGACGCTGTTGTCGTGGCTTTTGATGAACTTTTTGCTGTGAGAGGGCTGGCCTATGAGAACGCGAAATAGAAGACAGAGATGTGGAATATTTTTGGCAGGCGGAAAATCAATGAAGACTGAGTCGGCGGGCAGACGGCTGGCGAACAGACAATTAAAGCTCCTTGTGCTGCTCCTGCTTGGCTTGTACTGCTTCGGACTGTGCGCGTCAGCTGCCAACGATACGAAGGTGGTCGATGAGGCCGGACTCCTGACTTATGAAGAGGAACAGGAATTGCAGGAGCGGCTCTCCGGGATCGCGGAAGAGTATCAGAGCGATGTGGTCGTTGCCACAGTGGATTCCTGTAGGGGAATGGACGTGCAGAGCTTCACAGACAGGTATTATTATGAGAACGGCTACGGCTATGGACCGGAGATTGACGGAATTATATTGCTCGTCAGTATGCAGGAGCGGCGCTTTCATCTGGCGACCAGGGGCAGCGCAATCGATACATTTACGGATTATGGGCTTGAGGTCATAGACGACGAGATCACGCCTTACCTGAGAGAGGGCGAGTATGCCAAAGCGTTTGAGACGTTCGCGGATCTCGCGGAGGAATTCCTGGAGGAAGACGAGAATGGATTGCCGTACGACACGAATCATGTCTACGAAGATCGTTCGGCCCGTTTGGTCAATTCCATGATTCATTTTATGTTTGCGATGGGGATCGGCCTGTTTGCGGCCATCGTCACGTTAGTTGTGCTGTTTCAGCAGCTTCGCTCTGTGCACGTGAAGAATGAGGCCAGGGATTATGTGCGAAGCGGGAGTTTCCGCGTCACCCGCGCGAACGATATCTTCCTCTACCGCACGGTATCGCGGAGAAAGATTGAGCGAGAGAATTCATCCGGCGGTGGACATGGCGGCGGGAGCATGACGCACTCCGCGCCTGGAGGAGGCGGAAGAGCCGGCGGCCGCAGCGGATCGTTCTGAAGATGAAATCGAGCCGTGCGCCACTCGCAATCACAGATTGCTCGTGCGCGGGCCCCTCGCCGGGGCGGCATCGCCCTCTTTCAGAGAGCGATTGCGTTGCCCTATAAAAATAAAAGCAGCGATCTGCATTCATACGAGCATGAGCAGACCGCTGCTTTTATTTTTGCACGGCTCGTAGCTTTCGCGTCAGTCGTCTTCCGGCATGCCTTCCGTCGTGTAGACCTGCCGCTTGCGCGCCATCTCGTCGCTCTCGAGGTACTCATCGTATGTCGTGATTTTGTCAATCAGTTTGCCGTTCGGCAGAATTTCCATGATGCGGTTGGCCGTCGTCTGCACGATCTGATGGTCGCGGGACGTGAAGATCAGCACGCCCGGAAACTTGATCAGGCCGTTGTTCAGGGCCGTGATCGCCTCCATGTCGAGGTGATTTGTCGGCTCGTCGAAGAGCAGGACGTTCGCGCCGGAGATCATCATCTTTGAGAACATGCAGCGCACCCGCTCACCACCGGAGAGCACCCGGAGCTTCTTCACACCGTCCTCGCCGGCGAACAGCATGCGGCCGAGGAAACCGCGCACGTAAGTCGCATCTTTGATCTCGGAGAACTGGGTCAGCCAGTCCGCGATCGTCAGGTCGGAATCGAATTCCTTTGTGCTGTCCTTCGGGAAGTAAGCCTGCGAGGTCGTGACACCCCACTTGAAATGTCCCTCGTCCGGGTCAATCTCGCCCATCAGGATTTGCAGAAACGTCGTCTTGGCGAGCTCGTTGCCGCCTACGAGGGCTACCTTGTCGTTGTGGCCGAGCGTGAACGTGATGTTGTCGAGCACCTTGACGCCGTCGATTGTCTTGGAGAGGTTCTCCACCATGAGCACCTCGTTGCCGATCTCGCGGTTCGGACGGAAATCAATATATGGATATTTGCGGCTTGACGGCTTGATCTCGTCGAGCTGAATTTTTTCGAGTGCACGTTTTCTGGAGGTAGCCTGTTTGGACTTCGAGGCATTGGCGGAGAAGCGGGAGATAAATTCCTGCAGCTCCTTGATCTTTTCTTCCTTCTTCTTGTTCGCTTCCTTCATCTGGCGGATCAGCAGCTGGCTGGACTCGTACCAAAAATCATAGTTGCCGGCGTAGAGCTGGATTTTTCCGTAGTCGATGTCCGCGATGTGCGTACAGACCTTGTTCAGGAAGTAGCGGTCGTGCGACACGACGATCACGGTGTTGTTGAAGTTGATCAGAAATTCCTCGAGCCAGTTGATGGCATCGAGATCCAGGTGGTTCGTCGGCTCGTCGAACAGCAGGATGTCCGGGTTGCCGAACAGGGCGCGCGCCAGGAGCACCTTGACCTTCTGGCTGCCGTCGAGGTCTTTCATCAGGCTGTAGTGCAGGGCAGTATCGATGCCGAGACCGTTGAGGAGCATAGCCGCGTCTGATTCCGCCTCCCAGCCGTTCAGCTCGGCAAACTCCGCTTCGAGCTCACTGGCCCGGATGCCGTCCTCATCAGAAAAATCTTCCTTTGCGTAGATTGCGTCCTTTTCTTTCATGATGTCATACAAGTGCTGATTGCCCATGATGACGGTGTCGAGGACAGGATACTCGTCGTACTTGAAGTGATCCTGCTCGAGCACAGACATGCGCTGCCCGGGTGTCATGAAGACGTCGCCTTTTGTTGTCTCCAGCTTGCCTGAGAGAATCTTCAGAAAGGTAGATTTTCCGGCGCCGTTCGCGCCGATCAGCCCGTAGCAATTACCCTCTGTGAACTTGATATTCACGTCCTCAAACAAAGCTTTCTTGCCGATCCTAAGTGTTACATTATTCGCACTGATCATTTGATAACCTCATATTTTCTATAATTTGAATTCCATTTGTTCCCTGCCTATTATACATGAATCCCCGATAAATTCAAGGAAAATGTATTTTAGGGCTTGGGGAGTTTCGCAAATTGCCTTCTTCAAGGTGTATATAGAAAAATACAAAAAAACATGGAAAATCCTACTGAGAAAAATGGACAAACAAACAAACCTGTGCTAAAATTGTTTCTGTATGTAAACAATATTGGGTCTACAGACCCAAAAAGAAATAAGGAGGAATCACAAATGGCAAGAAAAATGAAGACCATGGATGGAAACCATGCGGCCGCTCATGCGTCATACGCGTTTACCGATGTGGCTGCGATCTATCCGATCACCCCGTCATCTGTCATGGCAGAAGCCACGGATGAATGGGCAACTCAGGGCCGTCTCAACATCTTCGGCCAGACCGTACAGGTCACCGAGATGCAGTCTGAGGCGGGTGCTGCCGGCACGGTGCACGGTTCCCTCGCGGCAGGTGCTCTGACGACTACATACACGGCGTCTCAGGGCCTCCTTCTGATGATCCCGAACCTGTACAAGATCGCCGGTGAGAGACTCCCGGGCGTATTCAACGTTTCCGCGCGTGCGCTTGCGAGCCATGCACTTTCGATTTTCGGCGACCACTCCGACGTTTACGCATGTCGTCAGACCGGCGCCTGTATGCTGTGCGAGTCCAGCGTTCAGGAGGTTATGGATCTGACGCCGGTGGCGCACCTTTCCGCGATTAAGGGACGCCTTCCGTTCATCAATTTCTTCGACGGTTTCCGTA
>CANQEB010000028.1 GCA_947594085.1 uncultured Lachnospiraceae bacterium
GGTGTGACTGCCCTGAATCGTGAACCCTCGGATGGATCCTGTTGAAGCGCCTGGACAGGGAGCTGCCGGGTGTGCCGATCTATTATATGTCCGTCTATTGCAACTATAAGCAGCAAAAGAACTGGCCGTTAGAGCAAGAATGCAATCAGAAGGTAAAAGAGTATTGCAAGGGACTGAAGAATGTCTATTATGTGGATGTGACAGAGGTTCTCACGGACGGCAATGCCCCGAGGCCAGGAGTCATTTCAGATGATGGAATTCATATGAGCGAGAATGGGTACGCTCTTTGGAATACGGTTATTGTTCCGATTGTAAAGCAGATGTTGGGAAATGAGAACAAATAATACTTGACAATATACATACAATAAGATAAGATACAAGCAAGCGATAAGTTTATCCGTTATGGGGGTCAGAACGGGAAAACGGAATGCAGAATACTGCAAAATGGAAAAAAATAATATTGAACCAAGGAGACGGTCAGACGCCATCGAGTCGTTATCTGCTCGCGGAGGACAGTGAGACGACAGAGCGACAGAAGGAATTGCTCTACGAGGTGCTCGGGCCTGTCTTTTTTGGAAAAAAGGAAGCAGAGAGCGAAGAGGAGCTTGCTGCTTTTTTTCGTGAGCAATATGGAATCGATACGCGAAATGATTTTTACGAGGGGGATGAGCACTATGAGGAGTATCGCGAGGCGAGGCAGGCGATTGCGGAGGGCATGAGTATCTATGGCGGCAGTATCGCTTTTGGGGAGGAGACCTTGGCTGACTTTGCGGAGCAAATATGGGAGAATATGGAGACAGAGGAAGGGACAAAATTCCGCAGAATCAATACAATGTTGGAGGAGTGAATTCTGCAGGGCGGAGAGTGAAGGAGAGCCGATCGGGGATTTGGCACCGCATGGAATACCGATAATTCTATATTAGAATTCTGGTACCGCATCGAATATGGATTAGAATTTTGGCATCGCGTTGAATATAGATAAGTATGTAATGCGGTGAAGGGAGAAAATGCGGTATGACCGAGGGAAATCAGAAAATAGAGAATTTGCTGAATCTGGCGTTGAGTGTGACGCAGGAGGAACGGAGAAAATCAGAAAATCTCGATGAGGGATATGACGAGGAGGCTCAGGCGTGGGAGGTTATCGTGCGATACAGTGGAACGCTGGAAGGGCAAGTTCCGCAGAGCTGGAATGTTGTGCAGCTCTCAGGCGGGTATGCGATTGTCACGCTGCCGCAGGCGGAGGTTCGCGTTTTGGCATCGTTGCCGCAGGTTGAGTACGTGGAGATGCCGAAATGGCTGTACTTCACGGCAGACGCAGGGAGGACCGCGTCCTGTGTATCGACGGTGGCGGCTCCACCGTTTGATCTGACGGGGCGAGGAATTCTTGTGGCAGTCATTGACTCTGGGGTGGACTATTTTCATCCGGACTTTCGGGACGAGGATGGGAGCACGAGAATTGTGGCGATGTGGGATCAGACCGGGATGCTGCCGGCAGAGACAGAAGAAGCAGAAGGCGGGTCGTCTGAGGAAACAGTTCAGCCCGGGCAGAGTGGGAAAAGGCAGGACAGGGCAGAGGCGCAAATCGGGAGGATCCCGGAAGGCTTCTCGATGGGTGTGGAGTATACGAGCGAGGAGATCAACGCCGCGCTGGAGGCTGGAAACAGAGAGGCCGGGTATGAGATTGTGCCGGAGAGAGATTTGAGCGGGCATGGCACGCAAGTGTTGGGCATCGCGGCCGGGAATGGGCGCGCCTCCGGAGGGAGGTACCGCGGAATGGCGCCGGAGAGCGAGTTGATTGTGGTGAAGCTTGGCACGTCCCGAAAAAACGGATTTCCCAGGACGACAGATCTGATGCAGGCCCTGGAGTATGTGTCACGAAAGGCTGAGGAGCTTGGGCGGCCTGTCGCGGTGAACATTAGCATCGGCAATGTGTACGGCTCACACAGGGGAACTTCACTCCTTGAGACCTACATCGACAGGATAGCAGACCGTGGGCGCAGTGTGATCGCGGTTGGAACGGGCAATGAGGGGAATACAGGGGGACATGTATCGGGCAGGCTTGTGTCCGGCCAGTCACAGAAGGTCCAATTTCTGATCAATAGCTATGAGACGACGATGGATATCCAGATATGGAAAGATTACACAGATGAGTTTGAGATTGTGTTCATTCACCCGAACGGACAGCGTGTCGGGCCGCTCGGGCGCGGATTGGGGGCAGCGCGATATCGCATTGGGACTGTGGATCTCCTGGTATATTATGGGGAACCAAGTCCTTATCAGGGGCGGCAGGAGATCTACCTGGATTTTATCCCAGATGAGACCTATCTTGACGACGGTATCTGGACGATCCTTTTGACGCCGGTCAAAATTATCACCGGAGAATACCAGATGTGGATGGTGGATTCGAGAGCGCGGGGAAACGGCACACGCTTTCTGCAGCCGTCCGCGGATACGACAATGACGATACCGTCCACTGCATCGAGCGTGATCGCAGTGGGCGCATACGACGCGCGCAGCAATTCCTACGCGCCGTTTTCCGGGCGCGGCTGGCTGGAGAATCCATTTACCTCCAAGCCGGATCTGGCAGCTCCGGGTGTCGATATCACGACAACGGCCCTCGGAGGGGGATATATCAGCGTGTCAGGGACATCTTTTGCGACGCCGTTCGCGACCGGTGCGGCGGCACTTTTGATGCAGTGGGGGATTGTGGACGGGAATGATCCCTACCTGTACGGAGAGAAGGTGCGGGCCTATCTGCGCAGCGGCGCCAGACAGTTGCCTGGTTTTGCGCGGTATCCGAACAATCAGGTAGGGTACGGGGCGCTGTGTGTGAGGGACAGTCTGCCCGTGTGATTCTGTGGATGTCTGTCGGAACGATTTTTGATCGGACCGTGCCAGGTTTTGGTGTGATTTTGCAGGCATTTTTGATGACATGTTCGGACGATGAAAAAGTGCTTGACAAACTCCGAGACGCATAATATTATACAATATATAATATTAAAAAAGCAATAATATTAAAGACAGAATATATCTGTTGTGACGGGAGGACATAGTCGGATGGTATTTAATACGGGAGCCGCGCTTCTGGATGCTATCGTTCTGTCAGTTGTGTCCCGGGAGCCGGAGGGAACTTATGGCTATCGGATCACACAGGAGGTGCGCAGCGTGCTGGAGGTGTCAGAGTCGACGTTGTATCCGGTGTTGCGCAGGCTGCAGAGAGATAACTGTCTGTCGGTGTACGATCAGGAATACGGAGGGCGGAATCGCAGGTATTACAAGGTGACAGAGCAGGGAGTGTCTCAGCTGAATATGTATCGCTTGGAATGGCAAAGCTATTCCGGCAAGATATCTGAGATTCTCCGGGGAGGCGGCAGAGTATGAATCGGGAGAATTTTTTGAAGGAACTGGAGGAGCTGCTTGCGGATCTAGGGTCGGAAGAACGAGAAGAGGTACTGCGCTACTATCAGGATCTTTTCGAGGATGCCGGACCGGAGAAAGAGGCGGAGATTCTGCAGCACTTGGGCGATCCGATGAAGGTGGCAGCCGAGATTCGGGAAGGCCTAAAGGGTGATCCGGACGCGGGAGAGTTCACGGAGCGCGGCTACCGCGACGAGCGCTTCGACGACGATTATCTGGCGCCGGAGCGGTATATGCGCCAGGACGGACGATCTGAGAGAGGGCAGGATGCCAAGGCCGGAAGCGGTGGAGAATACTATGCGTATGAAAAAGACGCTGCGGCGCGCAGTGCCGAGAGAAGGAGAAACGGCCTTTTGTTGCTCGTGTTGTTTCTCGTATTCGGGCTCCCGCTCGCGGGGACAGTGCTCTCGGCCGGATTTTCGATTGTCGCTGGTCTGCTGGGGTGTGTGTTTGGTATCCTGGGCGGATTGATTGGTCTGGTGTTCGGCGGCTTTGTGACGGCGGTGGCGCTTCTGGTGTCGGGCGTGTTGTGCGTATTTTCCGGGATCGTCAACTTGACCGCACCGGCCATGGGACTGATGCTCATGTGTTTCGGCTTTTTGATGCTTGCGGTTGCTATGCTGTTGTTCGTGGCGGCGCGGTGGGGTCTGAAGACCGCGATTCCGGGAGTGTTCCGGGTTTCGATTGACTTTGCGCGGGGCATCTGCAGATGGATCGGCCGTCTGGTGCGGCGCATCCTCGGCAAAGGGGGTGCGGTGGCATGAAGAAGACGACGAAGGTGCTGTTGATGCTGGCGCTGGCGTTTTTCATCGTGGGAGCCGCACTTGGAATCGCGAGCCTGAGCGCCGGATTCCGCTACAGCGAATTTGCGCAGAATATAGAGGATGGAAGATTCAATCTGATCGGACCGGCAGAATGGAGCAAGAAGGTGACGAGCGAGCTGGCCGCGCTGCCGGGAGTGGGAGGCTCGGGAAAGACATTTGAGCAGACTTACACGGGCGTGAACGCGCTGCAGCTAAAGGTCGGCCGGGCAGACTGCGAGATCATTCCCTATGACGGCCAGGATTGGAAGGTGGAGGGTGAGCATTTAAACTCCCGCTTCGACTGCGAACTGGACGACGGGGAGCTCTGTGTCAGCTGTAAGGGACCGTTGCTTAGCTTCATAGGGACAAAAAACAATACGGCAAAGCTCAAGCTGTATGCTCCAAGGGATCAGATTCTTGAGAAGGTCGATATTGAGGCCGGAGTAGGGACGGTTGCGATGTCTGAGGATGGAGATTTCCTGCGATGCGATCAGCTGGATCTGGAGTGTGGCGTCGGGGAGACCGATATCTGTGCGGATATTCGCCGGGAGGCGAAGATAGCAGGGGGCGTTGGGGAGGTCCATATAACGCTCGCCGGAAAAGAAGAAGATTTCAATTATAAAGTAGAATACGGAGTCGGCGATGTCACGATCGACCATGAGAAACATTCGGGCATCGGTGGTGATTACAAGGTCGACAACGATGCGGAAAAGGATCTGAGGATTGAGTGTGGTGTCGGCTCGGTGGAGCTCAATTTCCGAGAGGACAGCGCGGGGCATTACGCAGAGGATGATGCGCTGATATCAGGGCGTGATAAGGACAAGGACCACGATTCAACGCACTATGTTGACGACGAATCGCAGGAGCATCATGAGTGAAGCTGTTGAAACAATATTGATAACATTAGAAGAAACATGAATGAGAACGAGGAGGAAGAGCAATGAAGAAATTATGTAAGTCAAGTACGGACCGCAAGATCTGTGGCGTGTGCGGAGGGATCGCGGAATACTTCGGAATCGATTCTACCGTGGTGCGGTTGATTTTTGTCATCTTTGGCCTGGTATCGGTGGGCGTATTGTTTTATATTATCGCTGCGCTGCTGATGCCGCAGGACGTTTAAAGGGCAAAAAGCGGGAAAATTGAATATTAATCCGGGAACAGGTCATACTTAGAGTAAATATGCCGGACTGTTCTGTTGAATGTGCACAGAGCGGCGCGTCCCTCTGGGGCGTGTGTTTTTTGTGCGAACAGATCGAAATGCCGGTCTGAAAGGAGTATGGCCTGTCTATGTCAGAGAAGAATCGAAATTTGAAATGGGAGGAATTAAGCCCGGACGATCAGTTGAAATACGAGATCGCCGAGGAGCTGGGACTGCTCGAAAAAGTTCGCACGGAGGGCTGGAAATCTCTCTCCGCAAAGGAGACCGGGCGTATCGGCGGGCTGATGACGAAGAAAAAGCGCGAGAGAAAGAACGGCACGGCTTGATTAATTCGCGGGGAATCTTTATAATAAAGAAAACTGGAAGAGGGCGGACACCTATCTGGAAAAAGGTAGGATGAGAATTTTGCCAAGTCAAAAGAAAGGATTTTCCCGCAATGAAAAATCTCCAACAAGATATTTTATCTGGAAATTTCAAGCAGGTCTATCTCCTGTACGGGGAGGAACTGTATCTGAAGAACCAATATAAAAATAGACTCAGAAAAGCCATCCTGCCCGAGGATGACACGATGAATTTCTCGGTGTACGAGGGCAAGGGGATCGATGTGCAGCAGGTGATTAGCCAGGCGGACACGCTGCCTTTTTTTGCTGATCACAGGCTGATTTTGATTGAGGAGAGTGGCTTTTTCAAGAAGGCGTGTCCGGAATTGACGGATTATCTGCCGCAGATGCCGCAGGAAACCATTCTGCTCTTCGTGGAGGACGACGTCGACAAGCGCTCGAAGCTCTTCAAGACGGTTCAGAAGCTTGGCCGTGCGACGGAGCTCGGCCGTCAGGATGAGAAGACCCTGATGAAATGGGTGTCCGGAATGATACGGAAGGAGCGAAAGGAAATCACCGCGGGCGCGCTAAATCGTTTCCTGGAAATGGCTGGGGATGACATGGAGAATATCGCGCAGGAGTTGGAGAAACTTCTGTCCTACACGCTGGACAAGGACGGGATTGTGCAATCTGACGTGGAGGCGGTCTGCACCGTCACGACGGAAAACCGCATTTTCGATATGATCCGCGCTGTGGCGGAGAAGCGCCAGAAACAGGCGCTGGATCTGTATTATGACTTGCTCTCTTTGAAGGAACAGCCGATGCGCATCCTGTTTCTGCTGGCGCGACAGTTCAATCAGATGCTTCAGATCAAGGACTTGCGGGAGCAGGGATACGATAGCGGTACGATTGCGAAGAAGACCGGCATGGCTCCGTTCATTGTAAAGCGCAGCCTCGAGCAGGCGAACCGCTTTTCTGTGGATATGCTGCGTCGGATCGTGGAGGACTGTGTGAGGGCGGAGGAGGACGTGAAAACCGGCCGCCTCGGCGACCGGTTGGCTGTGGAAATGCTGATTGTGAAATTTAGTGAGTAAAAGTTAATTTCACCCATCTATCAAAAGGAGCAATTGGCTCTTTACAGATAAATCTGTACGAGCCCTTGCTCCTTTTGATATGGCTGAACTTTTAGATTACATATTCGTACATGCATACGACATGGCAGAAGCTACCCGCCATCACGAACAGATGAAAAATCTCATGCGAGCCGAAATTCTTGTGAAGGCTGTTGAATACGGGCAATTTGAGGGCGTAGATCACGCCGCCGACCGTGTACAGGATCCCACCGGCGAGCAGCCAGAGGAAGGCCGGGCGGCTTAAGAGCTCCATGAGCTGTCCAAAGACGGACAGACAGGCCCAGCCCATAGCAATGTACAGGATGGATGAAAACCATTTCGGGCAGGTGATCCAGCACGCTTTGACGAGCATGCCGATCGCGGCGATTGACCAGACTGCGATCAGCAAAAGCTTTCCGGCATGTGGCTCGAGGACGAGCAGGCATACCGGTGTGTAGGAGCCGGCAATCAGCACGAAGATCATCATGTGGTCGATCTTGCGGAACACGCGCAGCTTGCTCCCGGTGAGATTCACGGAATGGTACAGCGCGCTCGCGCCGTAGAGAAGTACCATGCTCGTCATGAAAATCGCCATTGCAATGATTCCCGTGCGCCCTACATCGATGGATGCTTTGGCGAGTATGGGAATGAAAGCGAGCAAAGCGAGAAGCATCCCGATAAAGTGTGTGATAGCGCTGCCTGGTTCGCGGATAGATTGTGTCATAAAATCCCCTCCTTCAAATGTCTGTGAAAGACGACCGGCCAGTTCGGGTGGCCGTCTGAACCTATTTTTTCTGTATCAGTATGTGCAAAACGGCTGAAATTATGAGATGTAGTTTTAAAAACTATATATTGCGTATTTACACACTAGCACATAAGGCGGAGAGTGTCAAGATGAAAAATGAGATTTATGAGAAATGAAAAAAGCCTTCCGCTTGACATTCTGTCCGAATCAGAAAGGCTTTTCAATAAAATCTGAAAAAGTGAAAAACTTGTGATTGACCGAGAAATGTAAGAGTAAGCAGAGCAAATCTGAGATGTCGCTGTGCGTTATTCTCTGGCCACAAAGACGATCCCGAATGCGCCGGGGCCGATGTGTGTTCCGATTGTGGAACCAATTTGCAGTCGGTTGGCCGTGTGAATCTCTTCCTTGTGCAGCTTGTCCTCAAATGCGATGCAGTTCTCGTCGCCGTAGGAGTAGATTGTGTAGGCAGGGAAGCGGCTGTCGATGCCGAGCTCTTCTATGTGTCGGATAATCGACATGATTGCCTTGTTTTTGCCGAGGGCCTTCCCGAGAATACCGATCCCGCCTTCCACGGTGAGCGTGATGATCGGCTTGACGTTCGCGAGGTCGCCGATCATGGCCGCTGCCTTGCTGATACGTCCGCCGCGCCCCAGAAATTCCAATGTATTCAGTGCGGCAAAAACCTTGACGCGGGATTTGATCGCTTCGATCTTCTGTACGATCACAGGAGCAGGCTTGCCTTCGTTTCGCAGCTGCAAAGCATAGTCCGCCATAATCTTGATTGTGTAGGTGGCGGAGCGCGAGTCGATCAGGTAGATTTTATCATATTCTACCATATTTTTCGCCATTTGAGCTGTCTGGAACGTGCCGCTCAACTCGGACGACAGGAGGATACAGATCAGCTCGTCGCCCTTTTCTTTCACATCCTCAAAGATATCCAGAAACGCCTGCGGGGACGGTTGGGAAGTCTTCGGAAAGTCGTTGCTGTGCTGCAGAATCTCATAAAATTCGTCTCGTCCCATATCGAAGCCGTCCACATAGCTCTTTTCGCCGATTGCGATGCTGATCGGGATGAGGTCAAGGCCCTTCTGTCGAATCTCCTCGACTGTGTAATCGGAAGATGAATCCACCAAAATTCGAATCATTCAGATACCTCCAATCTGCTGTGCAAGCTTCCGATAAAATATGTTAATGCATATCATATCCCACATTTATTAATTTGAAAAGATAAAATTTTATTAAATAATATGACTGTTGCGCGAATCCTTGGGAGAGTCCCCGAATTTTTTGCGGTATGCGCGGTAGAATGCGGCATAGCTCGTGAAGCCGCTCTGCAGGCAGGCATCGGTTACGGAGAGGCCGGACTGGATCAGTGTGCGTGCGGCAAACAAGCGCTTCTCCGTGATGTAGGAGCCGATCGTGTAGCCGGTTTCTTTCCGAAACAGGTGCATGAGATAGGAGCGATTTAGAAAACAGGACTCTGCAATAGAGTCTACGCTGAGGTCGTCTGTCAGGTGTTCGTTGATGAAGGCGAGAATTGTGAGAACCTGCGGATTCGCCCCCGAGGCGGCCGGGAAGGAGATGTCACTTCCGTCCAGCGTCCGATTCAGGAGAATCAGAAACTGTAGAAGCGTAGATTGCTGATAGAGGAAAGATTCTGCAGCATGAGAGTTTGCAAAGCGAAAATTTGCAAAGTGAAAATTTGCAAAGGAATTCCCGGATACGTTGCCAATTGCTGTGGATCTTTGCGGAACGGCAGTACCTTCTCTGGCCGTGCTCACCAGCTCTCTGTACTGCGGGTATAATCGGCTCTCCTGAAAGCGACTGACGCGCAGGATATGGGAATGGCGGGCAGAGCACAGAGAAAAGCATCGCCCGAGATCCGCCCCGAGCGCCTGGTATTGCTCAAACAAAGTAGGCGACAGGTAGATAATCAGACGGCGGTAAGGGGTCTCGTCGTGGATGACAGGGCGGTGAACCTCACCGGCCGGCACGAGCACGATGTCGTACGGCTGGAGCTGGTACGTTTCGCCTTCGATATAGTAGCTCACACTGCCGCTCACGAAGAGAAGCAGCTTGTGAAAATCGTGATAGTGGCTCTGAAAATCGCGCGCTTCCGCGCTGGATAGATAGAAGATGCGGAAGTCGCTGTTCAGATAACCGGTCTTCTGGTATGACACAGACATCACGTTACCTCCCCTTATATGAATAAAATTGTAGCATTGAAACGCATTATTTGCAAGAAAGAAAGCAGAATAATAGTTTTTATTGAGAAAAATGTTAAGTACAATATAAAAAATGAATAAACAGCAGGAATAGTAATGATGTGAGAAGGGGGCAAAAAAATGGAACTGACGTTGAGCATGTATCAAAGCTTCGGGAATGATTATCTGATCTACGATTGTCTGAAAAATGATTATGAGCTGAAACCGGAGGATATTCGGCACATCTGCGACCGTCAGTTCGGCGCAGGCTCGGACGGTATTCTGGTAGGACCGCTGCAGATTTTCGGCAAAATGGGTGTGAAGATTTACAACCCGGACGGAGGCGAGGCAGCGATCAGCGGCAATGGTATCTGCATCTTTGCGAAGTATCTGAAGGACGCGGGTTACGTGGTCAAGAAGGAATTTGTGCTGCAGACACAGAGCCGCGAGGTGACGGTCCGTTACCACAACGAAGAGGCGAAAGAAATGACGATTTCGATGGGTAAGCTGTACTGTGGACAGACGCAGCCTGTGGAGGAAGGTGCAGACCATACGAAGAGCGAGCAGGTGCCTGTGGCCTACGAGGGAGAGCAGTACTGCGGGACTTGCGTGTGGATGGGCAATCTGCATTGCATCATACCGATGAAGGAGATCTCGAAAGAAGCTGTCTGCAAGATTGGCTCGGAGCTCGAGAAATCCGAGCGTTTCCCGGATGGAATCAACACGCAAATCATCCGCATCGCGGACAAAAATAATATTTACACGGAGGTTTATGAGAGGGGAGCAGGATATACGCTGGCATCGGGTAGTAGCTGCTGCGCGGCGGCCGGAGTAGCTTACCAGCTCGGACTGACAGATCCGTGCGTTTATGTGCACATGCCGGGTGGGGTGCTCACGGTGAAGATCGACGAAAACATGAATGCACATATGACCGGCAGTGCAGATTATATTGGGCGCATGATTCTGTCAGATGAGTTTTTGCGGAAGTATCAGATCGGATGATCACGTGGCGGTGAGAGATTCGGACAGAACAAATATAAAGACAGGGGGAGCGAAGAAGAGAGAAAACCAAATTAAAATAGAGTGATGATAGAGCCGGCAGGGCGCCCGAACACCCGGCCGGTTCTTCTTATAATCCATATTGAAATTCTAGGGTTTGTGCGGTATAATTTTTTCAGGGCAATCGTCTGTGCAGAACTGCCCTGTCGGCAGATTCAGAGTGTTATTTTGGAGGAAAATTATGAGAATATCAACAAAAGGCAGATATGCGCTACGACTTATGCTGGATCTCGCGGTGCATGCATCCGGAGATCCGATTCGGTTGAAGGATGTGGCGCGCCGTCAGAACATTTCGGAAAAATATCTGGAACAGATTATTTCCGTACTGAACAAGGCTGGCTATGTGCGCAGCATCCGCGGCCCGCAGGGAGGATATGTGCTTCAGAACGCACCGAAGGAATATACGGTGGGCATGATCCTGCGGCTGACAGAGGGCAGTCTTTGTCCGGTGGAATGCGTGGAAGAGAAGGGAAAGTCCTGTGCGATGGAGAAGGACTGCACGACGCGCATTCTGTGGCAGAAGTTGAATGATGCGATTAATGGTGTGGTCGATACGGTCACGCTGGAGGATCTTGTAGATTGGCGGGCTCAGCAGGCGGATCACTATGTGATTTGATTTGTCTGTGGCGGCTGGGCGAAAGGAGTTGGCGCGTGCAGGTACGGATATTGCCGTCTGCGAAGATTCGCAGGAAATACAATGAGATTGCGGAGATTTGTTGGAAGACGGAGACCCCTGTTTTTTTGACCAAGAACGGGGAAGAAGATATGGTTGCGGTGTCGGTGGAGCGTTTTTTTGCGAAGGAGCAGCAGGTGTTGCTCCGCGAACAGCTGGTTGACATCGAGAAGGAGCGCAGGTCAGGCAAAAAGGACCATTCCACGGATGCAGTGTTCCGACAATTGCAGGAGATGATCGAGAACTATCAGCTTCTGCAATTGACACAGGAGAATGAATATCCTGAGCGCGAAGAGAAATGATCGGAGTCGGATAGGTGCTGGAGTGCGAGGAGAAATGACTGGAGCCGGATGAGCGTGAATTTGTGGACAGAATAAACGCATTGGGCGGCCTGTAAGCAGACCACTCAATGCGTTTGCTTTCTTAAGAGCATGAAACATAAAGTGCGCTTCGAACACGAAATGTGTGAAACACAAATTTAGCTCATAGCTTGATGTTCTTGAACAGCGACGCAAGCGAGGTGGTCGCTTCTTCTGCTTTCGGCAGATGGAAGGTCTCTTCCTCGATTGCCTCTGCGGCTACGTCCTCGAGGGCCTTCATGCTCAAGCTGATCTTGCCGTCTTTGACGGCGATGATTTTTACTTTGACGGTCTGGCCTTCCTTGAGTACAGCCGACGGATGCTTGATGCGCTGCTGGCTGATCTGGGAGACGTGAATCAGGCCGGAGAGGCCGTTCCCGAGATTCACAAATGCACCATATGGCTGCAGTGTCTCTACCGTGCCTTCGGTCACGAGGCCGACCTGTACGTTGGAGATTTTCTTTTTGCGTTCTTCCTCGGCCTTCTCGCGCAGGATGTCGCGCGCGGAGAGGACGAGACGCTTCTCCTCAGGATCAGCCGTGATGACGCGGACTTCGATCTCACGTCCGACAAACTCGTCCAAATTTTCCACATAGTTCAGGGACAGCTTGGACGCCGGAATAAACCCGCGGATGCCCTCGACGTATGTAGTCACGCCGCTCTTGACCGCCTCGCTGATCTTGACGGTGATGTTGGACTGATCCTTCTGCAGCTGCTGGAGACGCTCCCAGCCGAGCACGGCGGCCGCGGCCTTCAAGGAGAGCTGAATCCGACCCTGTGCATTGTCACGGCGGATCACAGTCGCGGAGATGGGTTGTCCAACCGAAAAGCTCTTGAGCGAGAAGGAAGGATCGTCGCTGGCGTCCTCAAGCCGGACCACACCTTCGGTGTGAATGCCGAGGTCCACAACCAGCTCCTCGTCGGACACTCCGATGATCGTTCCGTTCAGGATGTCACCCTCATGGATTGGCTTCATCGAGGCCGCGATCGCGTCCTCATAGTCGGCCATGCTCTCTGTGGGTGTCGCAGGCTTCTCGGGCGCCTCGGATACTGCGGGTGCAGGTTCCGGGCTGACCGGGATTTCGGGCGCTTCAGGCGTCACTGGAATCTCAGGTGCCTCGGGCGCTGTCGGAATCTCAGGTGCTTCAGGCGTCACCGGAATCTCAGGTGCCTCGGGCGCTACCGGAATCTCAGGTGCTTCAGGTGCCTCGGGTGTCACAGGAATCTCTGGCGTCTCAGGCATTTCCGCAGTCACAGCCGTCTCAGCTGCCGTGGCCGCTTCGTCCTCGCTTGTCTGTGCTGTCAAAATTTCTTCACTCATAAATCTGCTTGCCTCCGTTTGCAAATATTTGGATCTTGAAAACCGAATCACCTCGTTTTTGGATCCATATCTCTTTTCTATTTTAACACAGCATTTGCCGTTTGAATACCAGAAAAAAGCGAAAAAATGAGAAAATGATTTCACAAAGACATAAATCGTGCTATACTGAAAACCGAAAGGTGGGAAACATATGAAAACGGTCATCGAGAGAATGTCCGACGGCATAGAGGAAGACGGGATTCGCCGGGCGGGGGAGATCCTGCGGGCGGGCGGGCTTGTCGCTTTTCCCACGGAGACGGTATACGGTTTGGGCGCGAATGCGCTGGACGAGGAGGCGGCCGGGAAGATTTACGCGGCGAAGGGCAGGCCGTCGGACAATCCGTTGATTGTGCATATCGCGGACTGGGATGCCATCGGTCGGATCGCAAAGGAGATTCCTCCGGAGGCAAAGCTGCTGGCGGATGCATTCTGGCCGGGACCGTTGACGATGATCCTGAAAAAGTCTGAAGAGGTGCCGTATGCGACGACGGGCGGACTGGATACGGTGGCGGTGCGATTGCCGAACCATGCGGTTGCGCGCGCGTTGATCCGCGCGGGCGGCGGCTATGTGGCGGCGCCGAGTGCGAACACGTCTGGCCGGCCGAGCCCGACGAAGGCAGAGCATGTCGTGGAGGATATGGACGGCGTGATCGATATGATTATCGATGGCGGAGATGTAGAGATCGGAATAGAGTCGACGATTGTCGACTTGACGGACGGTACGCCCACGATTCTTCGACCCGGATACATCAACCAGGAGATGCTTGGCAGAGTGCTTGGAGCGGTGGAGGTTGACCGCGCGCTGAGCTTTGAGGGCGCAAATCTGAGACCGAAGGCGCCGGGGATGAAATATCGGCATTATGCGCCCAAGGCGCAGCTTTTTATTGTGCAGGGACCACAGCGGCAGGTTCGCGAGAGGATCAACGCGCTGGCGAAAGAGAATGCAGCGGCGGGGCGGAGCACAGGCGTCATTGGGACGGACGAATCGCAGGCATTTTATACGAATGCCCTTGTGAAGTCGATCGGGTCCCGGCAGGACGAGGGCTCGATCGCGCGACATCTGTTCAGCATCTTGAGGGAATTTGACGATTCTGAGGTGAATGTAATCTATTCGGAGGCGTTTGACACGCCGCAGATGGGGCAGGCCATCATGAACCGTCTGATCAAGGCGGCGGGACATCAGATCATCTCGGTGCAGGATACGTAATGCAGCGTATATAATGCAGGATACATAACAAAGCGTATATAATACAGGATATATAATACAGGATATATAATACAGGATATATAATACAGGACGTATAGTGCTGCGGGATTGCGGTACAGGATATGCCCGAAATGTGCGCCGCATCGAATGTGTGCGCGGTCGGGCAATACGATACGGTTTATTCAGTGAGGAGTCGATTATTTTGAAGCGATACGACAGACTGATCTTTGTGAGCAATAGTGATACAGCGCTCGGGCCGATGGCGGAGGCAATCTTGCAGAACAAGTTCTTGCTGGATGTGCTTGAAGTGACATCGAGGGGAGCGGTTGTCCTGTTTCCTGAGCCGATCAATCCGAAAGCGGAGGCGGTCCTTGTCAGCAATGGGCTGACAATGAAGGATCACATGAGCGCGCCGCTGCTCGCGGAGGATTTTGATGAGCGGACACTGATCCTGGCGACGAGCGAAAATGTGAAGCAGAAGCTAAAAAATCAGTTCGGGGAACTGGCTGAGAGCGTGAGGACGATATCGGAGTTCACCGGGGAGAGCTGTGAGGTGTCAAATCCATACGGAGGAGAGCTTTCGGCATACGGAGTGAGTTATGGAGAGCTGGATATTTTAATCGCCAAATTGGTATTACAATTAAATGAGGAGGAATTGTTATGTTAGCAATTGGATGTGATCAGGGTGGATATGAGCTGAAGCTGGAGGTCATGAAATACCTAGACGGCAAGGGGATCGCATACAAGGACTGCGGCACTTACTCGCCGGATTCGGTAGATTATCCAGTCTATGCGAGAGCAGTTGTCAAGGAAATCCTGTCGGGGGCGTGTGAGAATGGAATCATCATCTGCGGTACCGGAATCGGCGTCTCGATGGTCGCGAACCGTTACAAGGGGATCCGTGCGGCGCTCTGTGGCGACTGTTTCAGCGCGGAGGCGACCAGACTGCACAACGACGCGTTTTTCATTCTC
>CANQEB010000029.1 GCA_947594085.1 uncultured Lachnospiraceae bacterium
TTGAAACCGCCGTGTACCGAACGGTACGCACGGTGGTGTGAGAGGACGGCGGCTAATCACCGCCTCCTACTCGATCTGCATCTGACGACAGGTATTCAGTTTTATTCGGAGGGAACATGGAAGATATGTTTCAGGTGGGCGTGATCTCGTCCACACACGGAATTGCAGGTGAGGTGAAGGTCTATCCGACGACCGACGATCCGAAGCGCTTCAAAAAATTGAAAAGCGTTTTGCTCGACACCGGAAAAGGGATGCAGGAGCTTGAGATTACCGGGGTGAAATTTTTCAAACAGATGGTGATCCTCAAGTTCCGAGGATATGACAGAATTGAAGACATACAGCCGTACAGAGGCAGGAGCCTTTATGTGACACGTGAAAATGCGGTGCGGCTGGAGAAGAATGAGTATTTCATAGCCGACTTGATCGGGATGATGGTATATGAGGAAGACGATAGTTGCCTCGGCGAGCTGACGGATGTGCTGCAGACGGGAGCAAATGATGTATATGTGGTGAAGATGGAGAATGGGAAGGATGTGCTGATTCCGGCGATCCGGCAGTGCATTCTCGATGTGGATGTAGAGGCGGGCCGGATGAAGGTCCATTTGCTGGAGGGACTGCTTGAATGAATTATTACGTGCTGACACTGTTTCCGGAAATGATTGAAAGCGGGATGAACACGAGTATCATTGGCCGGGCCATCGCGGGAGGATATCTGTCGCTTGAGACCGTGAATATACGGGATTACTCCTTGACTGGAAACGGGAGGATCGACGATTATCCCTACGGCGGGGGTGCGGGCATGGTGATGCAGGCGGAGCCGATTTATCGGGCGTACGAGGATCTTGTGCAGCGGATCGGGAAGAGACCGCGTGTCGTCTACCTCACGCCGCAGGGGCGCGTGTTCGACCAGCATATGGCGGAGGAGTTGGCGCAGGAGGAGGACCTGATCTTTCTGTGTGGACACTATGAGGGTGTTGACGAGCGCGTACTTGAGGAGATCGTGACGGACCACGTCTCGATCGGGGACTATGTGCTGACTGGCGGCGAGCTTCCGGCGATGGTGATGATGGATTCGATTGCGCGTATGGTGCCGGGTGTGCTGAGCAACCAGGAGTCCGGGCAATATGAGAGCTTTCAGGATGGACTTTTGGAGTACCCGCAGTACAGCAGGCCGGAGGAATGGCGAGGGAAGCAGGTGCCGCCCGTGTTATTGTCCGGGCATCATGGGAACGTAGATCGTTGGCGGCGGGATCAATCGCTGCTGCGCACGCTGAAGAACCGCCCGGAGCTGCTTGAGAGGGCAGAATTGGACAAAAAGGACCGCAGATATCTGCAGAGCCTGTTGGATGAAGAGGGGACACAGCAGGATGCAAACGGGCTGACTGCGGAAGAAGAGAAGTTTTTGGCAAAACTTCTTGCAATTTGAGGGAAAGCGTGATAAAATAAAACGCGTTGTGAGAAGGAGACGGTCCTCTGCCGCGGAATTTGCGTGACTGTACACAGGAAACAGTTATATGGTTCGCGTTAAGAACGTCCGAGAATAGAAGGAGGCACACAATGAACGAGATTATCAAAAACATCGAAGCTGCCCAGCTGAAGGCAGAGGTGCCGGAGTTCAATGTCGGTGATACCGTCAGAGTCTACGGCAGAATCAAAGAGGGAAACCGTGAGAGAATTCAGGTCTTCGAGGGCATCGTGCTCAAGAAGCAGGGAGGAAGCGTGAGAGCGACCTTTACGGTCCGCAAGAATTCGAACGGTGTCGGCGTTGAGAAGACATGGCCGCTGCATTCCCCGAACGTCGAGAAGGTAGAAGTCGTGAGACGCGGTAAGGTAAGACGTGCGAAGCTGACCTACTTGAGAGGACGTGTGGGTAAGAGAGCCAAAGTCAAAGAGCTGGTGAAATAATGAATCGGTAGGGGCGTTGCAGAATCTGAGGTATTTCTTTTGCAACGCTCCTTTTTCATCGTATAGAAAGATTCTAAGGAGCAGGACATGAGAAGAAAAGCGCGAGGACAGCAGGCTGTGAGCGAGATGGAGCTTGTACAGCCGGTTTCAATTCCACAAAAAAAGAAATCCGTGGTGCGCAATATCCTGCTGTGGACATTTGAAATTCTTGTGGTGGTCTTGTTTGCCTACGTGGTTGTGTATTTCTTTGGCCAGTCTCGTACGAACGTTGGCCAGTCGATGGATGTTACACTGTCCGGAGGCGATACGGTTCTTTTGAATGTGATGGCGTATCAGCTTGGCTCTCCCAAGCGTGGAGATGTGATTTCTTTTAAGCCAAATGGCAGCGCGACTGGACATTCAAGCATCAAGCGAGTCATCGGTCTTCCGGGTGAGACCATTCAAATCAAGGACGGAATGATCTACATCAACGGGGCGGTTTACCTCGAAAAGAAAAATTATCCGGCAATCACGAATCCGGGAATCGCAGCTGATGAGATTAAGCTTGGAGATAAGCAATACTTTGTGCTTGGAGATAACCGAAACAACAGTGAGGACAGTAGATTTGGGGATGTGGGCCTTGTGAATTCGGAGTATATCGAAGGCAAGGTCTGGTTTGTGCTTTCGTCACAGAACCACAGGGGATTTCTGAAGAATTGAGAGGTAGGACATGAATTATCAATGGTATCCGGGCCATATGACGAAAGCCAGACGAATGATGCAGGAGGATATCCGACTGATTGATTTGGTGATCGAGCTTCTCGACGCCAGAGTGCCCTATTCTAGCAGAAATCCGGATATCGACGAGCTTGGGAAAAATAAGGCGCGTCTGGTTCTCTTGAACAAGGCCGATCTTGCCGACGGACAGCGCAGCCGTATATGGGCAGAATACTTCCGTGGGAAGGGCTGCTTTGTCGCAGAGATCGATTCAAGGAACGGCACGGGCATGAAGCAGATCCAGGAGCTGATCCGTGAGGCATGTCGGGAGAAGACGGAGAGGGATCGCAAGCGCGGCATTCTGAATCGTCCGGTGCGCGCGATGGTTGCCGGCATTCCCAATGTGGGGAAATCTACGTTTATCAATACGTTTGCCGGGAAAGCCTGCGCGAAGACAGGCAACAAGCCTGGCGTGACGAAGGGCAAACAATGGATTCGACTGAACAAGGACGTTGAACTCCTGGATACACCGGGAATTCTCTGGCCGAAGTTTGAAGACCAATCCGTAGGACAGAAGCTGGCGGTCATCGGCTCGATCAAAGACGAGATTCTTCAGGCGGAAGAGTTGGCGCTGTGGATTTTGAATTATATGTGCGCGGAATACCCAGGCAGACTTAAGGAACGCTATGGAATCCAGGAGAATGGCTCGGATGTTGAGCTATTTGGAGAAATCGCAGGTGCGAGGGGATGTCTTCAGAAGGGTGGACTGCCGGATTATCAGAAAGCGGCAGCCATCGTTGTGGACGATCTGAGAAGTGGTAAGTTCGGGAGAGTTACGCTTGAGCTTCCGACAGAGGACGAGGGGAAAACAAAAATGCAGGAAGAAAGCGGGGGATTAGGAAATGAGTGAGAGCAAGAATACCGCGAAGGACGGTGCAGAGGATAAGCTGGACATAAAGAAAGAGATCATGAGCTGGATATTTTATATTTTATTTGTGGTGGTATTGACCTATCTGATTATTCATTTTGTCGGACAGAGAACAGTGGTGGATGGACGCTCTATGGAGAACACTCTGCACGATGGTGATAATCTGATTGTTGAGAAGCTTTCTTATCGTTTTGGAGATCCGAAGCGTTTTGATATCATTGTTTTTCCACCCAAGGGTTCTCCAAAAGAGCATTACATCAAGCGAATTATCGGCCTTCCTGGGGAGACGGTGCAGATCGACGACGATGGAAACATTTTTATCGACGGAGAATTGCTTGAGGAAAACTATGGCAAGGAGACGATTCTGAATCCTGGTGGAGCGGCCGACCCGATCACCTTGGGTGACGACGAGTATTTTGTGCTCGGAGATAACCGCAACAACAGCCGAGATAGCCGAGACAGAGAGCACGTCGGGAATATTAAGCGAAAGGACATCACCGGGAGAGCGTGGGTGCGTATCTGGCCGTTGTCGGATATTGGGTTCCTGAAGCACCAGTAACGTGTGAGGAAAGGCAAAGTACCAGACAGTCAGACCGTTTTGTGAGTATGGCAATTCAATGATATGGTGGTGAAAAAAGTTGCGCCGAAAAGATAAGAAAAGAAGCGTGATGCGAGAATTTGTGCACTGGATTTTCTTCCTGGGGGTGCTTTTTGGCGTTACCTTTCTTATTGTGCACTTTGTCGGGGAACGTACGGTTGTAAGCGGCGATTCGATGTATCCTTCTCTGGAAGACGGCGACAATCTAATTATCGACAAAATATCCTACCGATTCGTTGATCCCAAGCGGTTTGATGTTATCGTGTTTCCGTTTCAATACCAGGATGAGACCTATTATATTAAGCGTGTGATCGGCCTTCCAGGTGAGACGGTGCAGATTCAGGACGGAGAAATCTACATTAACGGCAAAATATTGAAAGAGTCATACGGCTACGAAGAGATTCGCAATCCGGGGTTTGCCTCTTCCGAGATCACACTGGCAGCGGATGAGTATTTTGTGCTTGGAGATAACCGCAACAACAGCCGCGACAGCAGAGAGCCGAGTGTCGGCAATATCTCCAGGGAGGACATTATAGGCAGGGCGCTGCTTCGCGTGTGGCCCTTCTCGAGGATCGGTCTGGTCGGGTGATGTAGTTGGCATCGCTGCAGGCGGAAATAAAGGAAATGGCATGGCTGCGGGCGATAATGCAGACAGGGACAGAAAATATGAAGAGTATTGCTGAAATAAAAAATGAATTTGCCCAGGCTGGCGACGGAGAGCTCTTTGCATTGTTTGACAAGTATGCGAATGATGAAAGAGCGGGCGTCGCTGGCCTGATTCTTCAATATCAGAAAAAAATTGAGAAGCTTGAGATGGAGCGCAGACGACTCGACGTGATGCGAAGCTATGAGCGGGAGTACGCGCACTATGGTCTTGTCTGCGGGATCGACGAAGCCGGGCGCGGGCCGCTTGCGGGACCGGTAGTTGCCGGGGCGGTCATCTTGCCGGAGAATTGCGAGATTCTGTATCTCAACGATTCCAAGCAGCTCTCCGAGAAGCGAAGGGAAGCGCTCTTTGATGAGATCAAGGAGAAAGCGGTCGCGTGGGGGATCGGGATGGCTTCGCCGGCGCGCATCGATGAGATTAATATCTTGCAGGCGACATATGAGGCGATGCGGGAGGCGGTGAGTGCGCTTGACCCTGCGCCGCAGGTTCTTCTCAACGATGCGGTGCGCATTCCGGGAATCTCTCTGCCTCAGGTGCCGATCATCAAAGGTGATGCAAAGAGCCTGTCGATTGCGGCGGCGAGCGTTTTGGCAAAAGTTACGAGGGATCGATTGATGCGTGAGTATGACAAAGTCATGCCGGAGTATGGATTTGCTGCGCATAAGGGCTACGGCTCCGCAATGCACATTGAAGCTTTGAAAAAATACGGACCGTCGCCAATCCATAGGAAGACGTTTATCGGCAATTTTGTGTAGTGAAAGAATCACTCTGCAGACGCGTGGAAGCTGATAAAGGATGAGAGCCATTTGAAGCAGAGTTGACCGGGAGAGACAAAGGTAGAACAGTTTGAACAAGCGTACAATTGGAAGCGATTATGAGCAGAAGGCGGCACAGTATCTGGAGACGCGCGGATACCAGATTTTGGCAAAAAACTATAGATGCAAGATTGGAGAAATAGATCTGGTTGCACAGGACGGAACGTATCTCGTGTTTGTCGAGGTGAAATATCGTGCAAATGCTCGCGCTGGATGGGGATTAGATTCTGTAAATATAAAAAAGCAACACAGGATTGCACGGGTGGCATCGTGGTATCTGTATGAGAAGCATGTCAGGGAGAACCAGCCTTGCCGGTTTGATGTTGTCTCGTTTTTTGGAGAGGAAATCACGCTGATAAAGGATGCATTTCAGGTATAAAGATAGAATGAAACTATAGAACGACTGGGTGATGGCAGTATGAAGCTGGTGCGAAAGACTGGAAAAGGTTTGGTTCAGGAAAATTGGAAAGACGGAGTGCTGTATTTTACATTCCCGCAGCTCGGCGCGCAGGCCGGATTTGTTCATGGGTTCAGCAGCCGTATCGGAGGCGTTAGTCAGAATGAGTTTGCCGGGATGAATTTGAGCTTCAGCAGAGGGGATGATTCGGACTGCGTCAGGGAGAATTACCGCAGGATTGCATCGGCGATCGGTTTTGATGACAGAAAAATCGTCTGCTCGGACCAGACTCATACAAACCATGTCCGGGAGGCCACGAGAGAAGACTGCGGCAAGGGATATCTGCGCCCGCGCGATTACACGGATGTGGACGGACTCGTGACGAACGAGCCAGGCGTGGTACTTGCGACCTTTTATGCGGATTGTGTGCCGCTATATTTTATAGATCCGGAACATTGCGCAATCGGGCTTTCCCACTCCGGCTGGAAAGGAACGGTCAGCGATATCGCCGGCGTCACGGTGCGAATGATGCAGGAGAAATATGGCTCCCGGCCGGAAGCGCTGCTCGCAGCGATTGGGCCCTCGATTTGCCAGGACTGCTATGAGGTGAGCGAGGATGTGATTGAGCAGGTTCGCGAGAGCTATGCAAAGGAGCTGTGGTCGGAGCTGTTTTACAAAAAAGAAAACGGCAGGTACCAGCTGAATCTCTGGGAGGCCTGCCGCCAAAATATGCTGCGCGCCGGATTGTGTCCTGAGCACATCGAAGTTACGGACATCTGTACTTGCTGTAATCCGGATATTCTCTTTTCTCACCGCGCCTCGCACGGTAAGCGCGGCAACCTCGCCGCGTTCTTAGCGATCTGTGAGTCATAGGCATGCGGTAAGCAGATTGATGAACAAAAATGCCAGCCCACTGTTCGTCGCGGATTTTTACTGTTTTTGCGCCCGCACGGACTCGAGCAATTCATTGATTTTCTCAGTTGGCGTCTCCATCTTGCCGAGCGTCGCGTCGTGGTTGAGTGCCTCGATGATGATCGCCAAAAATCTTGTCATGTCTGCCTCTGCGTAATACGGTTTCGACAGAAGATCCGGGTTGCGGTAGTTCAGGTTTGTCGTGACGACTTTTGAGATATAACCCTTCTCATAATACTCGTCGAATTTGGCAAATCCATCTGTAAACAGTCCAAAGGTGGTGCAGACAAAGACGCGCTTTGCGCCGCGCGCCTTGACCTGACGCGCCACGTCGAGCATACTTTCACCGGAGGAGATCATGTCGTCTATGACGATGACGTCCTTGCCCTCGACAGAGTCTCCGAGAAATTCATGCGCGACGATCGGATTCTTTCCGTTTATGATCGTCGAGTAATCACGTCTTTTGTAGAACATTCCCATATCGATACCGAGAATATTCGAGAAATAGACAGCGCGGCCCATCGCGCCCTCGTCCGGGCTGATGATCATCAGATGGTCGTTGTCCAGCCGGAAATCTTCCACATTATCCAGAAGCGCTTTCAAAAACTGGTAAGTAGGCATGAATGTATCAAAGCCCTTCAGCGGGATTGCGTTCTGTACACGCGGGTCATGCGCGTCAAACGTGATGATATTCGAGACGCCCATATCAGTCAGCTCCTGCAGAGCGAGCGAGCAGTCGAGTGATTCGCGCTTAGCGCGCTTGTGCTGGCGGCCTTCATAGAGAAACGGCATGACAACGTTGATGCGCTTGGCCTTGCCGGTGGCAGCAGAGATGATGCGCTTCAAGTCCTGGTAGTGATTGTCCGGTGACATGTGATTTTCGTGGCCGCAGACCGTGTAGGTCAGGCTGTAGTTGCACACATCGACAAGAATATAGAGGTCTGTGCCGCGCACGGACTCATTGATCTGTCCCTTGCCCTCGCCGGTGCCGAAGCGCGGACATCTGCAGTCCAGCAGATAGGAATCTTCCAGATAGCCGGGCAAAGAGGCGAGATCGGTATTGTCTGAGACCGCCTCACGCCTGGAAGCGACGAGATGACGATTCACGGCCTGTCCGAATTCCCGGCATCCTTCAAGTGCTGCGATTTTCAGTGGTCCAACCGGTAAAATGTGCTCATTGTTTTCGTATTCAGACATGGGATTCCTCCTGTTTTCTCTGATGTAGGTTCGCATAGGTAGTGAAATTTGCCTGCTTATGAGATCGGAATAATTCATAAAACAGATATGTAATAATATAACATTTCGGTATTTTCCAGTCAAGACATAGCACATTGCCGGGTTGCATTTTCAGGAAGGAAATAGTATGATAAATGCGGAAAAAGTGCGGACAGGCAGGTGGGAACAGGTCATGGCGAAACAGCGAATAGAACACAGAATCAAGGAGGTGCTTCCTGGGAGCATTGCGCAGGAGCTTGAGCTCGAAGCGGGGGATGTACTGCTCGAAGTGAACGGACAGCCGATTGAGGATGTGTTCGACTATCACTATTTGACAAATGAAGAGTATCTGACGGTATTGGTGCGCAAGCTGGACGGCGAAGAGTGGGAGATTGAGATCGAGAAGGAATTCGAAGAGGATCTTGGGATTGTGTTCGAGAATTCCCTGATGGATGAATACCGTTCCTGCCGGAATAAGTGCATTTTTTGTTTTATTGACCAAATGCCGAAAGGGATGCGTCAGACGTTGTACTTCAAGGATGACGATTCAAGGCTGTCGTTTCTCCAGGGAAACTATGTGACGCTGACAAACATGAGTGATCATGACATCGAACGGATCATTCAGTATCGCCTGGAACCGATCAATATTTCTTTTCACACGATGAACCCTGAACTGCGCTGCAGGATGTTGAACAACCGCTTTGCGGGAGATATTTTCCCGAAGGTGAATGCGCTGGCTGCCGCCGGTATTGAGATGAATGGACAGATTGTACTGTGCAAGGGGGTCAACGACGGCGAGGAGCTGGAGCATTCGATTCAGAAGCTCACGGAATATCTGCCGAGCATGAAGAGCATTTCAGTCGTCCCGGTTGGCCTCACGAAATTCCGTGATGGACTGTACCCGCTGGAGCCGTTTACGGCGCAGGATGCTGGCCAGGTCATCGACTGCATTGAGGCATGGCAGAAAAAGATTTATCATGAACATGGCCTTCACTTTATTCATGCATCGGATGAGTGGTATATCTTGGCAGGACGGGAATTTCCTGAGGAAGAGCGTTACGATGGATATTTGCAGCTCGAAAATGGAGTTGGCATGATGCGCCTGCTGCGGGAGGAAGTGATGGAAGCCCTCGCGCGAATGGGTGCGGAGCCTGATTCACACACGCAAATGGGAGAGATGTCGGGATCAGACAGCACAGACCTGGACAGAGACGGGGCCTTGAACAGCGAGTTATTGCCTCGTGAGATCTCTATTGCGACGGGACAGCTTGCCGCGCCGCTGATTCGGGAGCTGTGCAGTGAAATTCAGAAGAAGTTTTCACGGCTTACGGTGCACGTATATGAGATTTACAATCATTTCTTCGGAGAGCTGATCACGGTCTCAGGGCTGATTACTGGGACGGATCTCATGGAACAGCTGAAGGGGCAGCCACTTGGGACCGAGTTGCTGCTTCCCGTCAATATGCTGCGCAGTGGAGAGCAGGTATTCCTGGATGATATCACGGTCGGGGAGCTGGAAAAGGCTTTACAAATAAAGGTGCGTATTGTAAAATCAAGCGGACAGGATTTTGTTGCGGCAGTGACGGGAAGAGAAAAAGGAGGACGCGGATGAGCAAGCCGATCGTAGCGATTGTCGGCCGCCCGAACGTGGGCAAGTCGACGCTGTTTAATGCGCTGGCGGGTGAGAATATCGCGATCGTGAAGGACACGCCGGGCGTGACGAGAGACAGGATCTATGCCGATGTAGAGTGGCTGAATATCAACTTTACACTGATCGACACCGGGGGCATCGAGCCGGACAGCAGCGACGTGATTCTCGCACAGATGCGTGATCAGGCGCAGATTGCGATCGATACTGCTGATGTGATCCTTTTTATGGTGGACAATAAACAGGGACTGGTGGATTCGGACGCGAAGGTCGCGGATATGCTGCGCCGCTCGCACAAGCCAGTCGTACTTGTCGTGAATAAAGTGGACGATTTTAACCGAGACATGCCGGATGTCTATGAGTTCTACAATCTCGGCATCGGAGATCCGAATCCGATCTGTGCGAGCAATAAGCTGGGCGTCGGGGACATGCTGGACAAGGTGGTCTCTTATTTTGATGAAGGCGTGGTGGCGGAGGAAGAGGACGAACGGCCCAGGATCGCGATCGTGGGCAAGCCAAATGTCGGAAAATCGTCTCTGATCAATAAACTGCTCGGAGAGAAGCGCCTGATCGTATCTGAGATTGCCGGGACGACACGTGACGCTGTGGATACTGCGGTAAAGTGGGATGGAAAAGATTACGTGTTTATCGACACGGCCGGATTGCGCCGAAAGAACAAGATCAAAGAAGAGTTGGAGCGCTACAGCATCATCCGCACGGTCACAGCGGTAGAGCGAGCCGATGTGGTAGTTCTTCTGATTGATGCAATTGAGGGCGTGACAGAGCAAGATGCCAAGATCGCCGGGATTGCGCACGATCGGGGCAAGGGCATTGTCATCGCGGTGAACAAATGGGATGCGATCGAGAAGGATGACAGGACGATATATAAATACCGGGACGATGTTCGCAACGTGTTGTCGTACATGCCCTACGCGGAAATTCTCTTCATCTCGGCGGAGACGGGGCAGCGCATTCCGAAGCTTTTCGAGACGATCGACATGGTCATTGCGAATCAGTCGATGCGCGTGGCGACCGGGGTACTCAATGAGATCATGGCGGAGGCCGTGGCTTTGCAGCAGCCGCCCTCAGACAAGGGAAAGCGTCTGAAGCTCTACTATATCACGCAGGTTTCGGTCAAACCGCCGACCTTTGTGGTGTTTGTCAACGATAAACAGCTGATGCATTTTTCCTATACAAGATATTTGGAAAACAAGATCAGGGACACATTCGGGTTTAAAGGAACCTCTCTGAAATTCATCATCAGGGAGAGAAAGGACAAGGATCAATAGTGATGGTACGTTTGCTTTGCGTGGCGATCGGCTATCTATTTGGACTGTTTCAGACAGGCTATATCTACGGCAGACTTCACGGGATCGACATCCGTGAGTACGGGAGCGGAAATGCCGGCACGACAAACACGCTGCGCACGC
This sequence comes from uncultured Lachnospiraceae bacterium, assembly GCA_947594085.1. Classification (GTDB taxonomy): domain Bacteria; phylum Bacillota; class Clostridia; order Lachnospirales; family Lachnospiraceae; genus Choladousia. The sequence goes on from CANQEB010000029.1 coordinate 11,212, forward strand.
TCGGCAAAAAGGCAGGCGCGATCACGCTGCTGGGCGACGCGTTCAAGTGTGTGTTTGCGGTGCTGCTCGTGCGTTTCCTGTTCCGGGAGGAATACGGAGATATGCTGCCGCTTCTGAGTCTGTATACGGCCGCAGGTGTGGTCCTCGGTCACAATTTTCCCTTTTACCTGCATTTTCACGGGGGCAAGGGAATCGCGGCGACCGCGGGGCTGATCCTCGCGACAAGCCGGATCATGACGCTGATCTCGCTGATACTTTTCTGCTCGGCGCTTTTTCTGACACACTATGTCTCTCTGGGGTCTCTGCTGGTCTATGTCGGATTTGTCATTGAGCTGATTGTGTTTGGTCAGCTCGGGATGTTTGGGATGACGCAGGCCCATTTGAATGAGATGTACGCGGTCGGTATCGCGCTGATGCTTCTCGCGTTCTGGATGCATCGGGAGAACATTAAGCGGCTGCTGCATGGGGAGGAGCGAAAGACGTTTATCATATGATTCAAGAGGAGAAAACGAGGAATATGACGGACATAGCTGTAATCGGTGCGGGAAGCTGGGGGACAGCCCTCGCGATCCTGCTGCAAGAAAATGGAAATCAGGTGACTCTTTGGTCGTACCGGGAGGATGAGGCAGAGGAGATTCGCAAGACGAGGCAGCTCGCGTCGAAATTGCCCGGGGTGACGATTCCAGAGGGAATTTTAGTTACGTCTGACCTTGCGCTTGCAGTGCGGGGGAAGCCAGTGCTGGTGCTTGTGGTGCCGTCTAACTGCGTCCGGGAGACGGCTGTAAAGATGTGCCCCTTTGTCGAAAAGGGTGCAGTGATCGTCTGCGCCTCGAAGGGAATCGAGGAGGCCACGCTGGACACGATGACGGATATTGTGGAGGAGGAGATTCCGCAGGCGGACGCGGCAGTGTTATCGGGTCCGAGCCACGCGGAGGAGGTCGCGCGGGGACTTCCGACCACCTGCGTGATCGGGGCGAAATTCGAGGAAATCGCGCGGATGCTGCAGAAGCTTTTTATGAGCCATTGCTTCCGCGTGTACATCAGTTCAGATATGCTTGGGATCGAGCTCGGCGGCGCGCTGAAAAATGTGATCGCTTTGGCGGCGGGCATCGCGGACGGCATGGGGTACGGTGACAACGCGAAAGCGGCGCTGATCACGCGCGGGATGGCGGAGATCGGCCGGCTCGGAATGAAGATGGGCGGCAGACTTGAGACGTTCTCGGGGCTGACCGGGATCGGAGACCTGATCGTGACCTGCGCGAGTATGCATAGCCGCAATCGCCGTGCGGGAATCCTGATGGGTAAGGGTCACACGATGGAAGAGGCGATGAAGGAGGTAAATATGGTCGTGGAGGGCGTCTATTCCGCGCGCGCGGCCATGCGCCTTGCAGAGAAATACGAGTCGGAGCTTCCGATCATCGAGCAGGTAAACAAGGTGCTGTTTGATGGAAAAGATCCGAAGCAGGCGGTGTCGGAGCTGATGCTGCGGGACAACAAGCTGGAGAATTCATTGATTCCCTGGTAAAACTGCCCTTTGCGCATCCCTGCCGAGGAGTTTTTGAATAAGGCAAAGCGATTGCAGGCGTCAGAGCCTTTTCAGCCTGCGATGATTTTGAAAGAGTTATCAGACGGAACCGGGACTGCCGCAGCAGGGCGCCCGGTTCTTTGTCTGTTCCGTTTGTGTTTTGTCCCGGTCGTTTCGTGAAAATGTGTTGACAGAATTTGTATTTCAAGCTTGAATATTATTAGCGGTATTCTGTCCTGAAGCCGGGCGGCCGATCCTGCAAGGAAAGGCCTGCCTGATCCGGGGACGGAGATTCCCTGACAGATAGAGGAGGAGAAGAAAATGGATATTCAATACTTATTGTTGCTGCAGAATCTGCGCGAGGCCACGGGCGGCGTCCTGAACGGCGCGTTCGAGCTGATCACGAAGCTGGGCGAGGCGTCGATCGTCACGCTCCTTGTGGCGTTTGTTTACTGGTGCGTCGACAAGCGCGAGGGCATCTTCCTGATGCTGACCTTTTACTACAACCGCGTGATCAACGGTTTCCTGAAGATCACAGCCTGTGTGTACCGGCCATGGATCCGCGATGCGCGCGTGGTGCCGGTTCCGGAGGCGATGGCGGACGCCACGGGCTATTCGTTCCCGAGCGGTCATTCCGCGAACGCCACCAGCTTTTTCGGAGGACTTGCGTACAACAAGAAATATCCTAAGATTTTCCGGGTCCTTATGGTCATTCTGGTGCTGCTGGTCGGCTTTTCGCGCAATTATCTGGGCGTGCACACGCCGCAGGATGTGATTGTCTCCATTGTCCTGGCGGTTGTTTTGTTGTTCGCGTTTCGCAGGCTGCTCGACTGGGTGGACCAAAACCCAACGAAAGATTGGATCGTCCTGCTCGCGGGCGTGGCGCTCTGCGTTCTGCTAGTCGTCTACGCTTCCCTGAAAGGGTATCCGGTAGACTATGATGCGGCGGGCGAGGTGATCGTGGATCCGGCCAAGATGCCGATCGATTCCTTCAAGAACGCCGGAATGGGGCTTGGATTCATCGTGGGATGGTTCCTGGAGAGAAGATTCATTAAATTTGAGACGGAGGGAAAATGGTATTTTCGTGTGCTCCGTTATGTCGTCTGCGTCGCGGTCTACGAGCTCTTGAAGACGTACGCAGCTCCGCTGATCACCGGAGCGGTCGCGGGCGGGGTTGGCAAGGCGCTGGAGCAGTTTGTGCTGATTCTCTATATCACGGCGGGCGCGCCTGTTTTGATCCGGCTTCTGGGGATGCTTGACCGGAGCTCCGCAAAATAAGCAAGTGAAAAGAAATATAAGATTTTAAGGAGGAACAGCTTCATGAAGGAAGAAGACAAAGAAATCAAGGAAAGCGAAAAACCGGAGCGGGGGCAGTGTGAGTTAGACGACAATGCTCTTGAGCAGGCTGCCGGAGGAGGGCTCCAGCAATGGGTAAAAGATGCCTGGGATCGGATTGGAAACGACGGCTGACTAAATCAAGCTATGAATGGGTGAAGTAAACCAAGGATATAATTCATTCAGAAAAGAGAACCGGGACTGCTGATTAGGCTGTCCCGGTTTGTTGCGCTATGCTTACATTGTAACAGGATAGTTAGCCACTTATTGACTTTCTGCGGGGATGATCCCATATTCCCTCATCAACTGCTCCTGGTAAGCGGTATCGGAGACAGAACGTGTCAGATCATTCATGCGTGAGCGGATAGTCAAGCGGACCGCTCATGTTTTTTGGAAAATCTGTGTTTGGGCTCATAATAAGAGTACAATAGCATAACCCAAAATGAATGTCAACATCAAAAAGTTGTAATATATAAGAATAATGTGATAAATTGAAAATGTATATGAAGGACTAGAATAGATGGAAAGACAGACAATCCGGAAAGCGTGCAAGAATAGGGAAATGAATTCAAAAGATGAAACGATTTAGTAACGTGAAAAGTTTCAAAAAAAATACAACACTGTTCTTGTAGCATATCCCGAAATGTGTTATAATACACCCAAATGTGAAAAAGCATTTTAGAATGTGAAAAAAATAACAAACATATTGTGCAAAAGGAGATCAGATATGCATTTGATTCAGGATGAAAACGGCAATCCCTGCCCGCATTCACACGAGCATGAACATGCACATACGCACACTTACGAACACACGCATCCCCACAGTCACGAGCATGGGCATGAGGACGAGCATGATCACGTCCACGAGGGAGAGCACGGACATTGCCACGGGCACGCGGAGGACGCAGGCTGCTGTCACGATCATGCGGAGGCTGAGGGCGGACATACGCACTGCGGCGGCTGCGGCCATGCAGGGCATGGACA
>CANQEB010000030.1 GCA_947594085.1 uncultured Lachnospiraceae bacterium
GCGCTGTGATGAACATATTCAGCCCCAGTGTAAATTGTACGAAGAGCGTGCCGAGACTGTAGATCCGCATATAGTCCACCGCATAGCCGATCGTGTTCTCGCTCGCGCCGAACATCAGCAGCATATTCCGCGAAAACAGCAGGAAGACAGCCGTCAGCACTACCGCGATCAGCGTCAGCAGCGTGACGGAATTGCCGAGCGTCTGCTCCGCCCTATCCTTGTCTCCCTTTCCCAGAAAGATCGAGGCCCGCGGCGCGCTGCCCATGCCGACCAAGCTCGCAAACGCGGAGATCAGCGTGATCAGCGGCACGCAGACGCCAACACCCGTCAGCGCCATCTGCCCGACCCCCGCGATGTGGCCGATGTAGATCCGGTCCACCAGATTGTATAAAAGATTAATGAGCTGCGCCGCGATCGCCGGCGCGGCAAGCCGAAACAACAGACGTCCGACTGGCTCCGTGCCAAGCTGGTCCGTCTGTGTCTGCGCCTGCGCCTGTTTATTTCTGTCAGGCTGCTCCATCTGTCCTGCCCTCTTTCTACCCTTTACCCTAGATTGCCAAAATGTAAATCATCGGGATAATTTATAAAGTGCGTATTGATTCAGCGACACACCTTCCCGCTCAGCCTCGATTGCCAGACGTCTGTGCAAAGATTTTGGAATCCGAACAAGAAATTTTCCGCTCGCCTTTTCCTCCACAAATGGCTCCGGAATCGGCAGACCCTTTTCCAGTTTTATCTCAACATAGCCTTCCATTGCCTCATTGAGGCTCTCATTCAGCTCTTCAAGCGTATCCGCGGTACTCTGACATCCGTCCAACTCTAATATCCGTCCATAAAAATAATGCCCGCTCTCGTCGTGCATTTCCTGAATCAGGCGATTATAAGGCAGCCCCATATAATATTCTTTACTCTGAGACATCACATCACCCCTTTTCCGAGATTCTTCTCAGTATGTCCATAATATATGCTTTTTTCAACGGATTCTCAACTTTAATCGTGATTAATTCGCCTTTTTCATTCATAAAATGAGCATGAGAGCCTTTCTGTCGCACAAATTCATAACCAAAATAATCCAAAACTTTTGCAGCTTCTGCAAACCGAACTCCATTCGGCTGACGGTTCATCTTTTCAATCAGTTTTTTGATATCCATCTCGATCCCGTTTGTGTGATAGTATCATATTTAATACTATTTGTCAAATCCTTTCTATATTTGAGTTGCTTTTTATATACTTTATGATACTATTATAAAATGGATATTCATAATTGTAAAGATAAAATTTTATATTGTATCAGAAACCCCTCAGTTTATCGTTGCTGTCGTCGTTTGTGTTCTCAATCGACTTGATCTGCACGTAATAACCGTACTGCTCATTGACCTGAATGTACACGCGGTCGCCGACCTTATGCCCGAGAATCGCCTTGCCGAGAGGGGACTCGATGCTGATCAACCCATCGATGGAATTGCCCCGCACCGACGTCACAAGCCGATATGTCTCCGTCTCATCGTCCTCCTCAAAGTAGACCTCAATCGTGTTGTTGATCCCGACCTCGTCGTCTTTCGAATCGTCGGAGATCACCTCCGCAGTACGAATCATACGCTCCAGATAATGGATGCGACTTTCGTTCTTATTCTTGTCCCGCTTCGCCGCATGATACTCAAAGTTCTCGCTCAGATCCCCATGCGCCCGCGCCTCCTTGACCGCCTCGATCGCCTCCTTGCGCACCACGAGCTTGCGGTACTCGATCTCCTCCTCAATCTTCTTAATATCACTCTCTGTCAACTGCTCCCGCATGTGTATTTTCCTTCCTTTTTCTCATAATAAATTCGTGTTTAACGTACATTAACAACCTGGACGCCCTGCAAGGGTTTGCAATGTCAGGGCAGACCCGCTCGCGCTTAATCGGGCACGCAGCGGTGCATAAGTTCGCTCACGCTCACCAAGCACCGGCGGCCCTCAATGATCTGCCCCTGACACAGCAAGCCCCTTTGCCGGGCTGTGGCTTGGCATGCAGCAGAACATTTATACTCTTGCATTTATGCAGAATAAATCAGCGAATTATGTGTCTGTCACAAACAGCCGCAGGAAAGTCGGATGTTGCCTGTCCGCACGCAAACGATAGGCAGTTCGACGCAGGATTCGCGTCGGGGCCGATGACGTGTTTGCGATGGAACATGGAGCTTCTACATACCACAGACCAGCCCGAAGAGGGAATTGCGATGCCTAAGGCAAACCGTATGAGGCCGCCGGCACTTAGCGAATGTGTAGCATGAGCTTAGTACCGCTGCGTTGCCGAATCGAGTGGGAACGTGTTTGCCGTGGTATCGACAATTCCCATCGGGCGTCTGGGTAGCCAATATGTGAACTATACACGAATTAAATAATTGCAGAAGGAATAAAACATGGCGAATGAAATCGCGATCCACGTGGATCATCTCTCAAAACTATATAAGCTCTACGACAAGCCCTCCGATCGCCTAAAAGAGAGTCTCGGCTTGACGAGGAAGAAGCGCTATCGGGAGCACTATGCACTCACAGACGTCAGCTTTGACATCGGCAAAGGTGAGACGGTAGGTATCATCGGGACGAACGGAGCCGGGAAATCCACAATCCTGAAGATCATCACCGGCGTGCTGAATCCGACAAGCGGCGAGGCGGTGGTCGACGGGCGCATTTCTGCTCTGCTGGAGCTGGGCGCCGGCTTCAACATGGAATACACGGGCATCGAGAACGTCTACCTGAACGGAACCATGATGGGCTTTTCGGAGGAGGAGATCGATGCCAGGCTGGAAGACATCCTGAGCTTTGCCGACATCGGCGAATTTGCCTATCAGCCGGTCAAGATGTATTCGAGCGGCATGTTCGTGCGGCTGGCGTTTGCGGTCGCGATCAACATCGATCCGGAGATCCTGATCGTTGACGAGGCACTCTCGGTCGGGGACGTGTTTTTCCAGGCGAAGTGTTATCGGAAATTTGAGGAATTCAAGCAACAGGGACGGACGATCCTCTTCGTGAGCCACGATCTCGGAAGCATCACGAAGTACTGCGACCGCGCGATCCTGCTGAACCAGGGAAGAAAAATCTTCGAGGGCTCTCCGAAGGAGGCTGTCGATATTTATAAGAAGGTGCTCGTGCACCAGTATGACCCGGAGGAGGATGGAAACGGGTCAGGCGAAGCCGGAAACGGGTCAAGCGGGTCCGGAAGCGTCGCTGACGGAGCCGGGGACGGCGTGAGAGAGGGCAGGACACAGGGATCATCCGGCGACTGGAAGGATTCCGTGGTGAAAAATCCGAACCTGATCGAGTACGGGGAGAAAGCGGCGGAGATCACGGACTACGCGGTGCTCGACGAGAACGGACTGATCACGAACACGCTGATGAAGGGCACGGAGTTCTCGGTGCGGATGAAGGTGAAATTCCACGAGGAGATCAAAGAGCCGATCTACGCGTTTACGATCAAGAACCTGCAGGGTATTGAGATCACAGGCACCAACACGATGTATGAGAAAGCCGACGTGCAGGGAAAGAAGGCCGGGGAGAGCCAGGAGATCACCTTCACCCAGACGCTCGACCTGCAGGGCGGTGAGTACCTGATTTCACTGGGATGCACCGGTTACCGCAACGGAGAGTTCACCGTGTATCACAGGCTCTACGACGTGTGCAGTCTCACGGTGATCTCAGATCGCAACACGGTGGGGTATTACGATATGAACTCAAAAGTGACACTGTCGTGAAAGAAATGAAAAATCCATAACATGACTGTGAAAAACGATACAGAGCAGTTTCAGGAATAAAGAGAAACGGAGCGGCTATGGCGATATTCAAGCTGGATTACTATAAGGGAAAAGATCTGTATTCGGATGGGGACGTGGAGAACGAGCTCCTTGCGATCGCGAAGTCCGGCGTTCGCCCGGAAGAGCAGGAGGAGGTGGCGTTCCCCGTCCTCTATCATTTTGCGCGCGCGCGGGAGAATATCCTGAACTGGTATCCGTTCGCGGAGGGCGCGTCCTGTCTGGAGATCGGCTCCGGCTGCGGAGCGATCACGGGACTGCTCTGCCGCCGTATGGCGCGTGTGGTCTCTAACGAGCTCTCAAAGCGGCGCGCGGAGATCAATTATGAGCGGCACAAGGATTATGATAATCTGGAGATCTGGGTCGGCAACTTAAACGACATGGAGTTCGGCGGGCAGTTTGACTACGTGATCTTAAACGGTGTGTTCGAGTATGCTGAGAGCTTTACGCCGGGAAGCGATCCCTACGGGACGTTTCTAAAAAATGTCCGACGTTTTCTGAAGCCGGACGGCGTGATCCTGGTGGCGATCGAGAACCGCTTGGGGCTGAAATATTTCGCCGGCGCGCCGGAGGATCACACGGACGGTTATTTCGACGGCATCAAAGGCTATGAGGAGAGCAGCGGGGTGCGCACCTTCTCGCGCGGAGAGTGGGAGGCGCTGATGACGCGCTGCGGGCTTGCGCATTACAAATTTTACTATCCGTATCCGGACTACAAATTTCCGCAGGAGATTTTCACGGACGCTTCGCTTAAGGAGCAGAAATATGGACGGCCGACGTGGAACTTCACGAAATATCGCATGGAGCTGTTCGGTGAGACAAAGATGGCCGCGACGTTCTCCGAAGAGGGCGTGATGGATCGGTTCGCAAATTCGTTCCTGATCGAGATGAGCGCCGTCGAGCTGTATGGAAAGCGTGGATCGGGTGACATTCAGTATGTGAAGCTGAGCACAGACCGCGCGGACGAGTTCTCTATTGCGACGATCATTGAGGAGCGGAAAAAAGAGCAGGGTTTGTCCGGACAGGCGAGGACGGAGAGTGCTGACATTGCGGGTGAACGGTCAGATAAGGATACTGTTCGGGTCGCCCTCAAGCGTCCGATGACGGACGCCGCGAAGGGACATATTCAGAGGATGTTCGCGCAGATGGACGGAGACTACGGTTGTTGGCAGCCGCTTCGCGGAACGGCGGAGGGTGACGGCATCGTTTATCCGTATCTCACGCAGAAGAGTCTGGCGCAGCGGGCGGCGGACGCCATACGCGAGGGAGATCTCGCGGCGGTGAAGGAGCTGGTGAAGAAGGCAGCTGCGCTGTATATGGATTGTGCAGAATCCCTCACAAGTTTCGAGAAGACAGACAAAAACAGTGGGGATACTTCTGCTATGTTCGAAAGAAGCAACAGCGAAAACGATACGATTTTAGAAGTGGCTGGAAGCAAAGGCAGGATCAGTGATATGACCGAGGAACAGCGGACAAAATTCCGCGAGGTGTTCGGCCCGCGAGAGCTCGCTGAAGATTTTCTATGCGTGTGCCCGGCGAACATCGATCTGATTCTTGACAATCTTTTCGAGGTCGATGGGAAGTATCAGGTGATCGACTGCGAGTGGATCTTCGACTTCCCGGTGCCGACGCCGTTTTTGCTCTGGCGCGCCGTCAACGAGCTGTACAGCAGCCAGCCGGTGCTGCATCAGCTCTGCGAGAAGGCTGAGCTTATGGCCGAATTCGGGATCAGCGCGGAGATGGACGAAGTCTTCTGGGCGTGGTCCACGCACTTCGCGGAGCAGTACGTCGGAGCGAATCGGCTGCTGAACCACAGCACGCCGGAGCTTTGGATTTCGCTTGAGGAGTTCCGCCGGAAACTGCGGGAGAAAGAATACATGGTGAGCCAGCTTTTTGTGGACACCGGGGAAGGCTTCTCCGAGGAGCAGAAGCTAGTCGAAGAAGCGAAACTGAAGGACGGGAAATTCTCTGTCGCGTTCGACTTAAGCTCATATCAGAACGTGCGCGCGGTGCGCTTTGATCCGCTGGAGGGACGCCCCTGCGTTTGTCGGATCGACGCGGTGCAGACGACAGGAAAGCTGCAGGCGGAGAACGCGGCGGCGTCCGTCCCGGAGGGCGACCTTTTCCTCACGGTCGACCCGATCTATCAGGTAAAGCTGAACCCTGTGCCGAAGCAGATCACTGTTTGCGGGGAAATCGAGATCCTGTCTGTGGAAGAAGCGCTGGAGCGCGCCAACACGATCCTTGCAAAGCTGCATCGCAAGCTGCCGTTTCTTAGATTGTCCCCTTAAATATATTGGTGATGTTAAGGGGAAAGATGGTGTGTAAAGGAATAGAGAAATTTAATGAGTAGCGAGTCTGTTTTTTGGTTGACAAGAAACAGACTTTATTTTATTATTTAATTTAAATTCGGCAAATCATCAAAGAGCCGAAATTTAATTAAATATGAATTGTGGATGCTATTTAACTACAAAGTATTTGCTTTATGTTGATCGGAACGGAGATGAAAAATAAAATGGCGAATACGGTAATACTTCCTGAGGATCAGAAGATTTTTTCCATGCAAGAGCTGAAAGAAATGGGTTTTTCGCAGTATAAAGTCAGTAAGCTGGTCGATGAAGGAAAACTTGTAAAACTGAACAAGCGGTATTATGAAAATACAGAGTATTGCGGGGAGGAATCCGATTTTTATTACGCAGGGGTCTATGCGCCGAATGGTGTAATTTGTCTGCTTAGTGCTGCGGTTTACTATAATCTGACATCGTTCATCCCGGATGCTGTGGATGTAGCAATACCACGGAAGGCAAAAGTTTCCACGATACCGAACTGGCCGCAAATGAATGTCCATCATTATACGGATGACCGTCATGAGTTGGGAGTTGTGAAGATCAAAGAAGGGAAGAACGAATTTCAGATCTATGATATGGAAAAAACAGTTGCCGACATTGTATTTTACAGAGAAAAGGTTGGAATCGAAGAGACAAAAGAGATTCTGGTGACATATCTGCAAAGAAAGGATCGGAATCTGAACCGGCTTCTGCGTTACGCTGAGCTCATGAAATGTGATAAAACAATGAAACAATATCTGGAGGTGCTTGTATGACGAGCGCGGTATCCGTAAAAGCCAGGTTGAAGAATCAGGTAGCTGCAAGCAGGAAAACAATGCAGGAAGCGCTGACGGTGTACGGAATGGAAAGAACCATGTACAGATTGTCGGTCTCTGAGTATGCAGAAGAGTTTACTTTGAAGGGCGGGATTTTTCTCTATGCGCTTTTTGAGGGTAAGTTCACCAGAGCAACCAGAGATATCGATCTGTTGGCGAAAAATATATCGAATAGCGTTGAAAACATACGGAGAGTATTTGAAAAAATTTTTTCCATAGAATATGATGATGCCCTGAGGTATGATTTGGATACTTTGGAAGCCAGAGTCATTACAGAGTTTAAGGAATACCCCGGTGTGAATGTATCTATTCTGGCATATTTGGACAGAACAAAAATTCCGATATCCATTGATATCGGCTTTAACGATGTGATCTATCCGGGCAGGGTGAAGATGGAATTTCCTGTTTTATTGGATATGAAAGCTCCGCTGGTTTACGCATATTCGCTCTATTCCGTGATATCTGAAAAGTTCGAAGCGATAGTCTCATTGGGTAACGCGAATAGCAGATATAAAGACTTTTATGATATTTTTATTCTGGCTGACAAGTATGAATTTAATGGAAAGAAATTGAAAGAAGCGGTCAAGGAAACTTTTGAGCATCGTGCAACATCATTTGATGATATAATTGCTTTTGAAGATGAATTTTTAAGGAGCGAGATTCATAAGAAGCGATGGAATGCATTTATGAGAAAGAAAAAGACTCTGTTGAATATAGAGTTTGAGGAAACGATAGATTTGATAAAAAAGTTTCTTATACCGGTCATCGAGAGTATAAAGAATAATACAAATTACTGCTTTGTTTGGGATTATAAGAATCATAGCTGGAAATAAAGATACGAAGATTGATTTTTCGTTTAAAACACATTATAATCGGACAAAAAGACATAGACCGGACGAGAGTACCTGGAGGGAAACCATGAACAGAAAAACCGACGCGGTGGACATCATCGTCCCCGTCTACAACGGATATGAGGATCTGCAGCGCTGCATCCCGAGCATAAAGAAGCACACGGATCTTGTGAAGCACAGACTGGTTCTGATCAACGACTGCAGTCCGGACGAACGCATCCGGCCGTACCTCGACTCGTTTGCGGACGAGCACACGCTGGTGCTGCACAATGAGAGAAATCTGGGCTTTTCCGGGAACGTGAACAAGGGTATGGCGCTGTCGCAGGATCGAGACGTCCTTCTGCTGAACGCAGACACAGTCGTCACGGCTGGGTGGTTGGACAAGATTGTCGCCTGTGCGTACCGCGACGAGAGTATCGCGACCGTGACGCCGCTGTCAAACAGCGCGACGCTCTGCTCGGTGCCAGTGATGTGTCAGGATAATCCGCTGCCGGAGGGACTGACGATCGACGAGTACGCGGCGCTGATTGAGCGTTGCAGTCTCAGGCGTTACCCCAGGATCACGGTCGCGGTGGGCTTCTGCATGTTCATCAAGCGCTGCGTGATCGACGACATCGGAGGCTTCGACGCGGAGACCTTCGGGCGCGGCTACGGCGAGGAGAATGATTTCTGCAACCGTGCGGAGCAGGCGGGCTACCACCATGTGATGTGCGACGACACCTTCGTTTACCACAAAGGGACGGCCTCGTTCGACACAGCGGAGAAGCAGGCGCTTCTGGACGCGCACACGGCGATCCTTGAGGAGCGCTATCCGGAGCAGATGCGGGCGAATCATTTGTATTGCATGGAAAACCCGGATCAGGAGATCCGTGACAATATCATCCTGTACACAAAGCTGCACAACGGGAAAAAGAACCTGCTGTACTTCCTGCACCTCGATTTCCGGGAGCACGCGTTCAACAGCATCGGCGGCACGCAGATCCATGTGCGCGAATTGACGGAGGGACTGCGTGACGAGTACAACGTGTTCGTGATGGCACGGGACGACGACGTGCTGTGCGTGACGGCCTATACAGATCGGGAAGAGATTCTCCTGAAATTCCAGATTGGTGAGGCGCCGAAGTTCCCGCTGTTTCATAACAAAGAGATCCGAAAAATCTGCGAGCAGGTGCTGCGGGCATTCTCCATCGACCTGATCCATGTGCATCACACGCAGGATCTTTCACTGGAGATCTACGACGCGGCGCATGCGCTTGGGATCCCGATAATCGCGACGATGCACGACTATTATTACGCCTGTCCGACGATCCTTCTACTGGACGGCAGGGGGAATTTCTGCGCGCCGCAGGACGCATCTTTGACCGACGAGGAGCGCAGGGAGCGCTGCGCGGCCTGCCTTTGGAAGAAGAAAGGAATCGTGCCGCAGGAAGATTACCTGAAGCTTTGGCGCAGAGAACATGGGAAGGCATTGCACATGTGCCGGGAGCTGATCTTCCCGTCCGAGAGCGCGAGGAATATCTTTCTCCAGTACTTCCCGGATCTGGACAATTGCCGCGTGATCGAGCACGGTGAGGACAAGCTGGAGCGCGAGGTGACCCATGTGCCGTCGCCGGAGGGCGCAATGAGAAATCCGAAGCTAAAGGTGCGGTTGGATCGTGTGCTCAGCGCGGAGCAGGGACTGAACGATATCGAGGGCTGGGCTTATCTGGAGGGCGTGTCGAACTCGGAGACGGAGATCTTCGTAGAGCTCGTGGACGCGGGCGGCAGGAAGGACTGTTTTCTCGTGCACAAGAAGGCGAGACCGGACATCGTGGATTCGTTCGGGGATCCGGACGCGTTGATGTGCGGGATCAATCTGCGCGTCAGTTCGGAAGTGCTCGCCGATGGTCCGGTAAAGGTCAACGTCTACGTGAAGCACGCGGGCAAAGTCTACACGGACGGCAAGGGTGCGAAGAGTGTTTATCGGCGCAGGTTCGGAAGAGAAGGGCGGCTCAATGTGGCGTTCCTCGGCGGAATGGTGCCTCAGAAGGGCAGCCTGATGGCGCTGGGCTTGATTCCACTTGACAAGACACAGATCAACTGGTTCGTGCTGGGCGTGATCGGCGACAAGCGCGTCGGGGAGATCCGCCAGGACAACTGTTTTTTCAGTTCTACCTACAAAAAAGAGGAGCTTCCGCAGCTCCTTTCAGACAATGAGATCGATGTGGTTTGCATCCCACCGGTCTGGCCGGAGACTTTTTGTTACACGGTCTCTGAGGCATGGATGAACGGCATCCCGGTGCTTGGCACCGACATCGGCGCGGTGGGCGAGCGCATCCGCAAAACGGGCGGCGGTTGGCTGGTGAGTTCGGACGCGATGCCGGAGGAAGTGCTGGAGCTGTTGCATCGGATCAAGAACGATCCGGAGGACTACGCGCAGAAAAAGGCGGCGGTCGCGCAGATTAAATTGAAGAGCGTCGCGGAAATGTGCGGCGAGTACCGCGCGCTGTATGCGGAGTTGCTGGGAAAAGAGGAAAATATTCCGAATACAGAATCCGCGCAGGAAAGCGGTAGTGTACAAACTGATGAGATCATATCGGATGATGGACCTGTGCAAAAGGGCGGTTCCGTATGCGGCGAAAAACGAGATGCCGAAGTTGAGTGCGCCGGGAAACAGCGGACAGGCGAGGCAGGTTATGGCGAGGTGGACTACGATTTCATCTTCCAGGGGCTCGCGCTCGCGAATCCGGCCGTGGCAGGCAGGGGCGGCATTGCAGAGATGAACCGCCTCAGGCAGCAGAACGCGGCGCTAAAATCGTCGATCGAGGTGATGAAGGGAACATCTGCCTACCGCGTCGCTCGGAAGATCGCGGACGCGAACATTCCGTTCAAGGAGCAGATCAAGAAGCAGGCGAAGAAAGTACTGCAGAAGAAGTAAAAAGTATAGAATTTCTAAAGGACGGACTACTATTTTGTCGTAGTCCGCCTGTTTCTTGCGGTGAGATTCTTTTCCCGTTTCTGAAGAACGGTAAGTACCGTCCACAGAATAACCGAGAAAATGCTGACATAAACTCCCACTTGCATCCAGGGTTGATGATAGGTAAACATGAAGCTGTGCTCGCCTGCCTTTACGGGAATGCTGATGAAGCCGAGGTCTGTGCGTAAGAGCTGGGCGCCCTCGCCGTCCACAGAAGCGGTCCAGCCTTCCTCGTACGGGAGCGGGAGGAACAGAAGTCCGTCCTCTTCGGTTGAGATGGAGCCGGAGAGCTGCGAGTCGTTTGCCGTGTCGTTGACGATGATGTTGGCCTGCGGTGTTTCCGCTGGGGCGGCCTTCGAGCCAAGCAGACGGATGTGGCTGATCTGAGCGGAGAAGGGACCACTGTAGCTGTGGAGCCGCATCTTTTCACAGAAATCAGGCACCGGCATCTGCACATGCGAGACGATACCGGCCTTTGTCCGGAAGAGATATTCCATGGAGCTGCCCGGGTTCAGAGCAAAGTCGCAGACGGTCGGAGTCTCGATGTCGAACTCCAGATACACATGCTCGTAATCTGACAGGTCGCGCATCCTGCCTGTGGTCTGATCTGCGGCCTGATCTGCAGCTGAGCCTGCCGCCTGCCCTATGCTTTGATCTGCAGCCGTATCCGAGGTCTGTGTCTCGTTTTGCCCGAGAGCCAGGAAAATGGTATCTGAATCCCCGCCCGCCGTAACGTCGTCTAGCATGGCGATCTCCTCCAATGCGTACTGCGAGAGCAGTTCGTCAGCACTGAGCAAAGCACCTTCGCTGAGTCCCTGCACGGACGTCAGAGCATTGCTTGTATCAGCGTTGTCTGTATCAGCATTGGTCGTTTCCTCACGCTCAGCGTCTTCGTTCACATCCAGCAGCGCCACGTCGAGCAGCATCGTCTCCAGATCCGCTTTCCCATACGCCTTTTTCAACACCGTGCTGTCGCCAGCCTTCGTGTAGAAGCGGGCGAAGGAAGATACGTCGTCGTTCTGATAAAGGTAAAGATTTCCGAACTGTCCGATTTGACGGAAGCCGTCCGGTTTCGGGTCAGTGGTTCTCGAGAGCAGATATTTGATGCCGAAGAGGGTGCTGTGGCCGCTGTAGTAGCCGATCTGGCGGAACGTGTACTCGTAGCGTGCCATGATCGGGAAATTCGGGATCACAAAATTTACGAGCTCCTCGATGCCGCGATTTGGCGTCGAGTTGTAGGCGCTGATACCGTGATATCCTTGCTCCAGCGCGTCCATGCAGTAGCTCCCGGCGTAGTAATCCTTCTCCAGTCGATAGAAGGTAGGGTCGTTTTCTTTCAGCCAGGCGAGCGCGGCATCCACATCGGGATCGTACAGAGGTCCCCAGTAGTCCGCGTTTGTGGTGGTAAGTACATCGCGCGCATTGTAGCAGAGCCAGCCTTCTCCGGTGACGTTCGCGATGACGCAGAGGAAGAGCAGGACGGTGACGACGCGGCGGAAACGGCTGCGACCCGCGCGCGAGAGCAGCACAAGTAGCACGATCATCATCACCCCGAGTACGCCCGTGGCGATGACGTCGGTCACGATGTTCCAGCCGTACGGTTCCGCGGCGGAGAGCTGGGGAAGCGCTGTACAGCACGCGCAGATCAAAAGCGCGGCCGACAGGATAAGCGCCGGAACGCTCAGATGCCGGTGGATGCGGATCTCATCGAGTGCTTTCGCCGTCACAAGAGCGAACAGAGGCATAAAGATGAACGAGTGCCGTGAGAACGGGTAGGCGAAGCCGTTAAATATGGACGCGCCCAGCCGCACAAACATGCAGAACACGAAAAACAAGACGGCGACATACTGTAGGATTTTTGCCTTTCGGGAAGCTTCTTGCCGGCGGATTGAAAAGAGATACTGCGGCAGGAGGATCACAAACAGCACGCCGAAGAACAGCACCGGCGCCTCGTAGAGGTTCGAGTAGCCGTTGTACTGCGCGATTCCCTCAAAGGTGGTCGAGAAGAAGCGCAGGAAAGCAGTCCGGTAAAATTCGGCTGGAAACAGAGAACAGTACTCCCACATACGTCCGAGAAAAGAGCCCTTCGCACCGAGCCGCGAGCTGACGGTCGTGAGAAAGTGGACCGATGGCAGAAAGGCGAACGCGCCGAGGCCGAGGCCGAGCAGGATCTCTCCGCAGCGCGCAAGAAACAGCTGCGCACGCCGGGCGGGCGCGCCGTCTTCCAGAATCGCTCGATAGAGAAGATACGCCCCCGCCATCAGGAGCGACATGTAGGACATATAGGTGCTGCTACAGACCATAAGTGCGACCACGAGCGGAACAGCAGGGCTGAAGCGGCGCCACTGCATCGCGCGTTCCAGCAGAAACAGCAGAAGCGGAAGGAACACGGCGAACGCGCCGAAATGATAGTGCTGTCCCCAGACGAGCAGGTAGCCGCAGAACGTGTAGAGGTAGGCCGCGATCACCTTGCCGCTCTCCGACAGGGAAAAGCAGCTCAGAAACAGGTAACAGAGCGTCCCTGCCAGGAAAAACTGTGCAATCATCATAAAGAGCAGAAAGGTCGGAATGTGTCCGGTGCCGAACACGACGCCGAGCAAATAGACTGGAAGCAGAAATAGATGGAAAGGATTCAGCGCGAACAGGCTCGCCCCGAAGCCAAGGTTCATATCCCAGAGGGAATAGTTTCCGTCCTTCAGATGGTTAACAATTGTCGCGTAATGCATCAGATACTGCTGCCGGGTATCCGATCCGGCGTCGTTCCAGACGACGAGACCGTCCCCGGTAAGGAACGGAAAGAAGACGATAAGGACGCTGATCGCGACGGCTCCCCATAGGATCACGAGAGAGCGGAATGTTTGAGAGTGCAGCTTTCTTTTCAGGTATATCATATGAAACCTCAGAACTCCTTTATATGCATGAAACCGTTTTGGACAGTCAAAGTGAAAAACGTTTGTTCAGCAGCATATTTCGTTGTTTTCGGGCGCCAGATGTATTTTAGCATGGAATGTCGGAAATGGAAAGGCAGACTTGACAGAAAGGGGTTATTTTACTATTATTGTAAATGTCGATTTATGTTTACTTTTACGTGTATTGTTTCGGCCTGATCTCCGCGCTTGCGGCGCGGACGCCGAAAAACAGGATTCAGGGCTTGCAGTTGTGATTCTGGAGGAGAAAAATGCTGGATTTTAACGTGCCCCCTTTTACAGGGAAGGAATTCGAATATATGAGACAGGCAGTTGCCGCGGGAAAGATCAGCGGGGACGGCAGGTTCACGAAGCAGTGTTCGGCCTGGATGGCAGAGCGCTTCAAGGTGCAGCATGTGCTTCTGACGACCTCGTGCACACATGCGCTTGAGATGGCGGCTTATCTGACCGGAATTGGCCCGGGCGATGAGGTGATTCTTCCGTCGTATACCTTCTGCTCGACCGCGGATGCTTTCGTGCAGCGCGGGGCGACGCTGGTGTTTGTGGATGTACGCCCGGACACGATGAACATCGACGAGAAGCTGATCGAAGACGCCATCACGGAGCGCACGAAGGTGATCACGCCGGTGCACTATGCCGGGGTTGCCTGCGCAATGGACGAGATCATGGACATCGCGAAGCGGCATGGTCTGCAGGTCGTGGAGGACGCGGCGCAGGGCGTGGACGCATATTACAAGGGGAAAGCGCTCGGCACGATCGGCGATTTTGGCTGTTATAGCTTTCATGAGACGAAGAATTTTTCGATGGGAGAAGGAGGAGCGGTTGTCTTTGACCGCGATGATAAGGTCGAGACGGCGGAGATCCTCCGGGAGAAGGGAACCAATCGAAGCAAATTTTTCCGCGGACAGATCGACAAATATACCTGGGTCAGCTATGGTTCGTCATATCTGCCAAGTGACATGAATGCCGCGTATCTGTGGGCGCAGTTTGAATGTGCCGATAAGATCAACGAGGATCGCATGGCTACATACAATTTTTACCACGAAAGCCTGAAGGATCTTGCGGACAAAGAGTATCTAGAGCAGCCGCTTGTGCCGGACTATGCAAAACACAACGCGCATATGTACTATATCAAACTCCGGGATGAGTCGACGAGGGCTGCACTGATCAAATATCTGCGTGAAAGAGAGATACATACGGTGTTTCACTATGTGCCGCTTCACTCCGCTCCGGCGGGGATGCATTTCGGCCGCTTTCACGGTGAGGACCGTTA
>CANQEB010000031.1 GCA_947594085.1 uncultured Lachnospiraceae bacterium
GAGCTTCCGGAGAACATCGAGATGCAGGTGAGAAAGCTCGAGGAAGGCAGCGCAGAGTACGAGGCAGCGAAGGCAGCAGCGGCAGCGAACAGCGCAGCAGGCGAGGATGCACAGTACATCTTTTACGATGTGACCTTCACGGTAGACGGCAGCGAAGTAGAGCTTGCAGACGGCAGCGTAAACGTACGGGTAGAGTTCAAGACGGTTCAGATCAGCAGCGAGCAGACCCAGGAAATCTTCCACATCGACGAGACGGGCGCAAACAACGTGACGGCACAGATGGAAGAAGGCAGCAACATGAGCTCCGTAAACTTCGCAATGTAATTCAGACGAACGAGACTGATAGAGACCAGATAGAATAGAAGAAGACAGAAAAGACAGAAAAGACAGAAAAGACAGACAGAGTGCACGGGACATACAGGACAGGATAGGCAGGGCAGCGAACAGAGGGTGATGAGATGGAGAAGAAGGCAGCAGGAAAATTTGTAATCCAGATCGACCGTTGCGAGAACGCAACGTGGCAGGGATCGATCCTTTGGACAGAGAAGAATATCACCCAGCAGTTTCGAAGCGCGCTGGAGCTGATCCGGCTGATGGACAGTGCGATTACAGCCGGGGAGAAGAGGGATTAGAGCGGACGCGCTTGCGCTTCTATAAAAGGATGAGGATGGATACAGGCAGATGGTTGATGAGCCATCTGTTTTTTGTGGTGTGAGAGGGCGGAGGAACCTCTACTCGATTAGACCCGCGTGAGAAAATCGGGGTTGCGCGGCACACAGGTTGCATATATAATGCTAATGGGATGAAAAGAGTATCTTGAAACAGTTTTAGAAGGCTATGAAAAAACTTGAAGGAGAGTGATAATAATGGAAAGCACCATTTCTAGAGCGGACGCGCTTGCGCTTCTGCAAAAGTACAACAAGGAGCCGTTTCACATCCAGCATGCGCTGACGGTCGAGGGCGTGATGCGCTGGTTCGCGCAGGAGCTCGGATACGAAGATGAGGCGGATTACTGGGCGACGGTCGGTCTGCTGCATGACATCGACTTCGAGCTCTATCCGGAAGAGCATTGTGTCAAGGCACCGGAGCTTTTGCGGGATGGCGGCGTGGGCGAGGACATGATTCATTCCATCTGCAGCCACGGCTACGGGATTTGCTGCGATGTCGAGCCGACACACGAGATGGAGAAGGTATTGTTCGCTGCGGACGAGTTGACCGGACTGATCGGAGCCGCGGCGAAGATGCGTCCATCGAAGAGTGTGATGGACATGGAGGTTTCGAGCCTGAAGAAGAAATTTAAGGATAAGCGCTTTGCCGCAGGCTGTTCGAGAGACGTGATCCGCGAGGGAGCGGAGCGGCTTGGATGGTCTCTGGAAGAATTGATGGAGAAGACAATCCTGGCGATGCGCTCCTGCGAGGATTCCATCGCGAAGGAGTTGCGAGATTACGGGACAGAATGATCGGAGGAAGTTTTGAGGATGACAGAGAGACGGAGAAGGCCGGAAAATACAGAATATCTGAAAGGATTGGAAAACGCAGAAAGCTCGAAAGGACCGAAAAACCTAGGATGCTGGAAAGAGTCGAGAAGATGGTTTGGAAGAAATATTGCGCTAATGTCTGCACTGGTGGCGGTGTGTATGGCTGGGGTGATGAGAGCAATGCCTGGACGGCAGGTACAGACTCGCGAATATCAGGTGGAAAATCAGCAGGAATTGGAGACGGAAATGCTTCTGCAGACGGAGCCTGAATCGCAGCTTGAATCGGAGACGGATTCGGAAGCACAGGCTGAATCATATGTTGTTGCGATTGATCCAGGACATCAAGGAAGCTGGGTTGACATGAGCGATCTGGAACCGAGCGCGCCCGGTTCTTCGGAGATGAAGGCGAAGGCATCAACGGGCACGGAAGGGCGTTTCAGCGGGAAACCGGAGTATGAGTTGAATCTAGAAATCTCTTTGCTGCTGCGCGACGAGCTTGAGGCGCGAGGCTACGAAGTGATTTTGACTCGCGAGGACAACGACACGGCGATCAGCAATGCAGAGCGCGCTACCATGGCCTACGAGGAGGGCGGAGATATTTACGTTCGGATCCATGCGAATGGCGCGGATGATTCCGGAGTGAACGGTGCGCTTGCGATGGTGCCGTCCTCGGGCAATCCGTACGTGGGCGATCTGGCAGAGGATTCCTACCTGCTCGCGGATTGTATTCTGAATGCGTATTGTGAGAAGGCCGGATTTAGCTCCCTGGGAATTCAGTATTACGACAATATGACCGGGATCAATTGGAGCAAACTTCCAGTCATGATCCTGGAGATGGGTTTTATGACAAATGAGTCGGACGACTTGCGCATGGCGGATGAGACTGTGCAGAAGTTGATGGCCGAAGGAATCGCGGATGGGATCGATGCATATTTTCAGCAGAAGAGTGATTCGGAGAATTGACATTTATGTCATGATCCAAGGCATCGGCAGAAAAGAAACATACAGAAGAATTGTAAATTTGCAAAAAAGTACTTGACAGATCACTCAGAAAGTGCAATAATTCAATCACATATTATATGAGACGCATATTAAGGCAGCCAATAATATGCGTCTTTTCTTTTTTATCCAAGCAGGGTGGTTTCGTAGGAAATCGAATTCCTGTCTGGGCAGTTCGCCCAAAGTTCAATCATTTACGAGAGAGAAATCTGCTGTCTTGCGGCACTACAGAAGAATAAAATCCGCGATGAGAGGGGGAATAGATCTGGCAGAGGAGGGATTACAGGAGGCCGGGCGCCGTATCGGCCAGAATTATCGCATCATACGAAAGCTGGGCCACGGTGGAGACGGAACGATCTATCTCGTGCAGCATTGCCCGACAGAGCAGCTTCGTGCCGCAAAGCTGATAAAAACAGACCTGCCGGGGCGTCGTAGACACGAGCTTGATATGATGAAGCGGTTGAGACATCCCGCCTTACCACAGATTTATGATGTGCTGGAAGAGCGGGGAGAATTCTGGATTATCATGGAATACTTCTGTGGGAAAACGCTGTATGAACTGCGCACGGAAGCTCAGATCGAGGCGGACCTTTTCTTCTCGATTGCACGTCAATTGGCGGAGGTGCTGGTCTATTTACATACCAGAAAACCGCCTGTGCTCCACCTGGATATCAAGCCGTCCAATATTATAATTCGATCGGATGGATGTATTGTATTAATTGATTTTGGAGCCGCCGTTTGGGCAGATACACGAACCGGGATATCAGGTTGCTTCGGGACACCTGGCTTCGCAGCTCCGGAACAGTGGAATCCGAATCTGGAACTGGATGTTCGGGCGGATTTTTATGGGTTTGGCGCAGTACTGTATTATTGTTTGTTTGGCACGGTACCCGCTTCGCAGAGCAAAACACGAAAGAAAGGCTTTTTCGAAAAAATAGTTCGAGAGAGAAATACACGGAGGATGAAGGACACGATACACAGACTCAAGGGTGTATGGGGAAGTAGAGAAGTTGCTTCCCTGCTCAGACGTTGTATACAAGAGGATCGCCAAGACCGTTTTCAGGATACGTTTTCTTTGTATCGCAGTGTGGAAAAAGCGGAAAGAAGATATTTTGCGCGGAAGAAGGTGTACAAGAGCAGTGCGGCAATTTTGCTTTTGCTCACAACGGTTACTTTTGCTGCGGGAAATCTGCATTGGCGCGATTCGAGTGAGGAGATAGCCCAGATGCAGCGAAGCTATGATATGCTTCTCGAGCAGGCAGACGGCTTGGGCTTTGAGCAAGCGGTTTCTTGTTACGAGCGAGCAGTCGGCTTATGTCCGGAGGATAGTGCGTGGTGTGCTAAGCTTTTGGACCGCATTGAAGCGGACTATCTCTTCAGCATGGAGGAAGAGGAAACATTGAAGAAGCTAATGTTTTCTGTACCGGCAGGGAGCACAGGCACGGAAGAGGAAATGATCGAAGCATATGCATCCGATTATGGGAACCTGGCATATCGCATTGGTCTTATGTACTGGTATTTTTATGAAGGCACCGGCGGAAGGAGCGCGGCTGCGAAATGGTTTCAGAAGGCAGTCAATTGGCAGGAAAAAATGGCAGACAAAGCAGACGAGACAGAGGCGGAAGACGACACGGAGAATAAAACACTGACAGAACAGGAAAAAAGATCGGAGACGCAGGGCGATACCGCCTTGTGGATTGAGTCGGCACGAATCCATGCGAAGATAGGAGGCTATTATGAAACCCTGGGAAAACAAAGCCCGGATGGAGACAAGACAGAGTCAATCAGCGTCTACTGGGAGGATTTGACAAGGCTGTGGGAGTTGGATAGTGTGAAGCATGATTCCATCCGCATACGGTGGGAAATTGCACAGGAGTTATTATCTGTTTTGATCATGCAGTCGTCGGAACTGAAAAGAGAAGGAATAAGTATAAATCGATTGCAAGAGATATTGGCATCAATAGGGTCGTTTCTGGATGGGAATCCCGAACTGAACCAGATTGCGGAGGCATGTCAGGAACGGTATCAGGCGGCGATGGAGGCGTTAGAACGGCTGACAGAGAGTGAAAGGGGAAATGAATTTGACACAGAAAAGAAAGAACAAGGATGAACGAAGAAGAGATTACAAGAAAAAGGTTGAATACAAGAAAAAAGCATATTACAGAAAATATCTGGCCCGGAGCATGGCTATTGTACTCTGCGTGTTAGCGGTGAGTGTTGCCGGTATGGGCGGGAACGTTTTAAACTTTGACCGTATGGATGCTCTGACGGCCAGCGCGGAAGCAGACACGGGCATGGGAGAAGCCGTGAGGATAAGCGAACAAGACCTTGAGAGTGAGAGCGAATCTGAGAGCAAGAGTGAATCTGAGAGCGAGAGTGAATCCGAGAGTGAGAGTGAGTTCGAGAGCGAGAGTGAGTTTGAAAGTGAGGGTGAGTTCGAAAGTGAGGGTAAATCCGAGAGTGAGTCCGAGAGAGGTGCAGGCCCTGAGAGTGAGATAGAGTCAGGGAGTGGGACAGACCCTGAAAGCGGTGCGGAACCAGAGAGTGGAGCGGAATCGGAGAACGATACAGAATCGGAGAGCGGAGCGGAATCGGAAAGCGGAGCAGAATCGGAGAGCGGGACAGAATCGGAGAATGGTACAGAACCGGAGAGCGGAGCGGAAGCGGAAAGTGGAGCAGAATCGGAGAGCGGGACTGATCCGGCGAGTGGGGCAGAGTCGGAGAGTGGGACATGCCCTGAGGATGAGGCTGGGTCTGAGAATGAAAATATAGAGGAGTCTGATTCGGAAGAGCTTGAGAAGGGGACAGAACAATCGGAATCAAACGAGAAATCAGAGCCAAATGGGGAGTCAGAGGTGCTCCCGGAGACGAGTCCTGAGCCAGAGCCAGAGGAGACCCCGGAGACGAATCCTGAGCCAGAGACAGAAGTAATCCCAGAGACAAGTCCTGAGCCAGAGACAGAAGCGGTTCCAGAAACAGATCCCAAGCCAGAGACAGAAGTTATACCGGAATCAGAGCAGGCGCCAGAGACGGAAATTATATCGGAATCAGAGCAGGCGCCAGAGACAGAGAAGACGTTGGAGAAGATCCAGAGAGGTATACACTATGAAATATCGGGAGACGAAGGTGCATGGTGTCGCGATGCGGAGGACCGATTGTGGGTGCGGGCTGGAACCAATCTCTATATACGGCCGGTTGGCAAAAGCGGATACAGCGAGGGTGTCGGAAAAAGCGAGATAAAAGAAGATGGGACACTGGTGTTCAACTTAAAAAAAGTTGATAACAGTGGTGTGATTCTGAGAGAATCCGAGATGGCCCAGGAAGTATATTACGTAGATGGCGAAGTGCCACAGGCGGAGATATCAGTAAATGGATTACTCGAAAACGGCGTGTATTATGCATCCCAGTCTGCTGAGGCTTCTGTAGGGATCGCGCCAGATGGAAAAAGTGGCTTGAAGGAGGCGGCATATGCGATCCTTCCGAGTAATGCCGACGGGGAACTGCAAGGAAGCCCGGAAACAGCATCCTGGACCGCATGCAGGAACGGCGATCAAATTGTGGTTCGCGAAGAAGGCATTTTTCGGATATTTGTCAGAACAGAGGACCAGGTAGGAAACCTTGCGTTTTCACAGAGTCCGCTTGTCTGCATCGACCGCAAACCGCCGGAAGTGTCGATCGAAGGCGTGGGAGATCAGACAGCCAATTCCGGGACTGTTCGCATTCGTGTCGCGGCGAAGGACGCACATTACAAGAAAGGTTCCATGAAAATAAACCTTGCAGGAGTAAACGAAAACAAGGCTCCTGTGATTAAGAACCAGGAGGAGTCATCAGAGGGAGCAAAGGCGGATTACCTCGATATTCCAAGACAGCGCGAGTACGATGATGTCTATCAGCTGAATGTACGAGCGGAGGATGTGGCCGGAAATGTTGCGGAGAAAGAAATTGTGTTTTCTGTAAACCGCTTTGGATCGGTATATGATTTGGATCAGTCGACCAAACAGAGTTTACAGCAGCATTACCTCACAAAGGCTGAGGACGTGACTTTTTACGAGACCAACATTGACTATGTAGGAGAATCCAGGATTTTTTGCAGGCGGGATGGTATTTTGACGGAGCTGAAAAGAGGACAGGATTATCAGGTTACAATGCAGGGAAGTCGGGATTCCTGGAAGCAATATCGCTATACAGTTCCAGCGGAATATTTTTCGCAGGAGGGTGTCTATGAATTGCTTCTCTCGTCAGAGGATGCGGCGGAAAATAAAAGTGATACTGGGATGCAAGAGAAAAAGGTGACTTTTGTTTTGGACTGGACGGCCCCGAATTGCACTTTGACAGGGATTGAACGACAGATCTACGAGGCGGAATCACTCACTGCTTATCTTACTCCATATGACAACACTGAACTGAGCACGGTGAAAGTATATCTTGACAGTGAGTTACTCATGGAGAAAAAAGCCGGAAAGATTTCTGACGACACAGTAGAAATCCCATTGAAAGCTTCTGATAATTGGCAAACGCTGCAGGTGTATCTGTGTGATATGGCGGGCAACGAATTTTGGACAGATGAAGTGCCGTTCTATCTCTGTGGAGATACGAAACAGGTGCCGGAATATGTGAAAACTAAGCCGAGCGCTCGTGAAAAAGTGCTACAGCAGACGAACATACCAGATAAGAATCA
Organism: uncultured Lachnospiraceae bacterium; assembly: GCA_947594085.1. Classification (GTDB taxonomy): domain Bacteria; phylum Bacillota; class Clostridia; order Lachnospirales; family Lachnospiraceae; genus Choladousia. Next base: position 7,156 of record CANQEB010000031.1, read on the forward strand.
GGCGGGGATGGAGCTGGCTCCAGAGCGGGCAATGGAGGAAAATACGCGCATGGCAGGCATATCATCCAAAGCAGTGTCGAACAATAACCTTCCTTTGACCGGAAAGATAGAAGGAGTGGTGCTTTTGGCACTGGGAATTCTCATGTTTCTATCGACCGTCACAGCGTATGTTTTATCGGGAGTTCGGAAGAAAAATTAGACTTTTCATAGACATTTTTCGACAGTTGTGATATGATGCCCCGTGAAGGGGTGAGTATAAATAATGAATAAGAAGAAAAATGTACTAAAGCGAAACAGCGGTTTCATTGTCGGCTGTCTGCTAGCGGCGGGTGCGTCTTATTTTACTGCAGACGCTGTCATGACCAGAGATCTGGCCTCGATGTTGCTGCGGGAAGAAGAGGCAGGAACAGAGCAGCCTGCGGAGACAGACACAGTGGAAACGTTGGCATCGGAGTCGAACGAAACCCGAACGTTTGAAACAGATCCATTCACAGTGACTGCGTCAGGAAATATCGTCAAAGGTGTGGAGTCTGAGGCGCCGCAGCCGAAACAGACAGATTCTGAGGATAAGGAAGATGAATCTGAGCTCCCCGCGGATGCGCAGGACAATGACGGCACAGATGATAATGTGTCAGGGGACGACGGATACGTTGATGACGGCTACTACGATGACGGAAGCTACTATGATGATGGAAGCTACTACGACGATGGCTATTATGATGATGGAAGCTATTATGATGACGGCAGTTATTACGATGATGGCGGCTACTCAGACAGTGGCAGTTATGACGGAGGCGGGTATTCGGACGGTTCTTATGATCAGTCGATAGAGATTCAGGATCCAGGGAACGGCGATTATTCCTACGATGACGGAAGCAATTCCGGCGATGATGGGACAGCGACAACGCCGTCTGATGTGATCATTCAAGGGATCAGCAGCCGTTACATTGGAGAGGAAGAGCTTTATAATTATGATCTTGGACAGCTTCGCCTGATCCGAAACGAAATTTTTGCCTTACATGGACGTATCTTCACTTCACAGGACTTGATGGATTATTTCAGCCAGAAATCCTGGTATGTACCGACGTATTCGCCGGAGGAATTTGATGCCAATATGTTCTATTACCTGAATGACTACGAGGAAGCAAACCTGAATGTCATTATGAATTATGAAGCCGCACTAGGCGGATATTAAAGGAGGGGTAGGACATGAAAGCATTTTTACGAATTATGTTGAAGGTGTTCTTGCTGCTCCTGATCATTGCAGCGGCAGCCGGGGGAGCGGTCGGATGGAGAACGTATCAGCGCAGTGAGCCTGGATATATTATGGGTCAATATCTGACTCTGCTGCTTGACAACGAAACCGAGAAAGCGTACGAATTGCTGGATCAGTCGGAAGGGACTGTGATGAGCGCTGCGGAATATGCAGAGGCGTTGTCAGGCAAACAGTATAGCCTTAATGCCAGTTATACGTCTGACGAGCTGGAGAAGCGCGTGGACAACGATGGAAATGCTTATGCGGATTTTCATGTAGAGTTTAAAGACGCAGAGGGCAACGTACAGCTCACGGAAGAGTTCACGACAAAAAAACAGCCGAAGGCGGCATTTGGGATCTTTGATCAGTGGAAGGTGCTCTCGGAGCATTGTATGGTGAAGAACCTCGAAATTACGGTTCCGACAGGGGCCCAGGTGTATCTGGACAGTCAGCCGGCTGATACTGCCTGGATTGCGCGCGACGGCATTCCATATTCGCTTGACTGCTACAGGATTCCGAGTTTGCTTCCGGGCAAGAAGAATCTTGTCATCAGGCATCCGGCGTTTGAGTCAATCAATACAACCCTGGACACAAATGCAGGCAGCCAGGATTACAGTTCGCAGATGGTGCTCAAGAAGTCAGCGCAGAGTGAGTGTATGGAGCTTGGGATTTCGGCTATCAAACAGCTCTACGCGGCTGCAGTGAAGGAGAAGACAAAAGATCTTGACCTGTTTGCGGCTTGCCAGGAGCAGGCAGAGCAGTTTGTAAAGGATCAGGGCAGTGAATTCCACAAGGAGAATCACACGTTCCAGAGCACAGCAGTTTCGAAATTTGTGACGACATATGGCGCGCCTGTCTTTACAGAAGGCGAGGACGGTACCATCACCGTGCAGCTGACGCTTGGATATCATTACCTGGTGAGCGAGGATGTCACAACCGCTGTAAATGATGCGCAGGAGGACAGCACAGCAGAGGAAGCTGACGAAACACAGGAGGATAGCACTGTGGAGCAGGAGACGGAGCGCACACAGAGCTCCGGTGACAATACTGCGACGTTTGTGATGGCATATCGTCAGGGAGCTTGGAGCATTGCCTCTGCGGATGTTCCGGTGATCAAAGGAAACGAATAATGTGAGAAGAGAAAGAAGTAAGTAGAAGTATTTTGTAATTTTGACCGGCCCGGTTGCGCCAGGTGAGCTCACCTGATACAATTGGGCTGGTATTTTCTTTTGCTGTGATAACATTATGCTGTGACGACAGCACAGCAGCTAACAAAGAAGCCAATACAAGGAGAGAGCCATGCGGACAGAGGCACGCAAAATCATTCTATTGTTTACTCCAATGCTTTTGCATCAGGCGGTGTCGCTTGCAGCGGCACTATTATTCCGGTTATGTGCCGACCAATATGGATTCCCATATGATGCGACATTGGTTGTCTTGATCGGGAATCTGATTGTCATTCCAATCGCAATATGCATATTCAGGAGAGATGGACGGGACAGAGAGGTATTTGGCAAAGAAGCTGTAACAGCTATATCCACGGAAACGGAGAAAGCGAGGGGACAACAGGGAAAACAGATTTTGCTCGGAGTAAGTTGCTTCCTGGCTGGAGGGTTGCTTAATGTCTGCTGGAGTAGTGTGCTGAATTTGCTGCACATCCAGACGCATTTTTCCAATCAGGTGCAGGAACAGTTGCTTTCCGGAAGCTTGATTGTGCAGATTATTGGGCTTGGAATGGCAGCTCCGCTTGCGGAGGAGTTGATCTTCCGCGGGTTGATATATCGGAGGATGCGACAGCTCTTCCCTGTGTGGGCGGCGATTCTTCTGTCGGCTTTGCTGTTTGCGGTGTATCATGGGAATCCGATTCAGATGATTTTTGCATTTCCGATGGCAGTCGTGCTTGCGCTTGTTTATGAGCATGGAAAATTGTTCATTTTTCCTGTACTATTCCATATGGGAAGCAATTTGACGGCGATTCTCCTACAAATTTTGCTATAAAAATGTGGGATAACACAGCCGAAATTGTTTCTAATATGGATTGCACACAAGAAAATGCACAAAATATACAGAAAATAATGATATAGAATATTAATATTCATATTATCAGACAAATAAAAGAAAAGTTTTTATTTACAGAATGATAAAATAGGTGTATAGTAACCGTAGCATGCAGGACGTGTCAGGGGGCATTGCCAGATAACGGATGAGGCATTGTCTATCGTATCTGCACAATTCATAATGGCAGACGAGCAGACAGAAAGATCATGTCGTTTGCCATACATCACAGTGTGACAGGAGGAGCCAGGATGGAAGTAAGAAAGGATTCCAGTCCTGCCTGCGTGAGTCCGGGGCTGTACCGGCCCGAGTTTGAGCATGACAACTGCGGCATCGGCGCGGTCGTCAATATCAAAGGGATCAAGACTCACCAGACAGTGGAGAACGCACTCAGTATTGTAGAAAATCTTGAACACAGAGCTGGCAAAGACGCCGAGGGAAAGACAGGAGACGGAGTAGGGATCATGATGCAGATCTCGCATAAATTCTTCCGCAAAGCCTGTTTGGACCTTGGTATTTTTTTGGGCGAAGAGCGGGACTACGGCGTCGGCATGTTCTTCTTCCCGCAGGACGTGCTCAAGCGGAACCAGGCGAAGAAGATGTTTGAGAGCATCGTGACGAAGGAGGGATTGAAGTTCCTCGGCTGGCGTCAGGTGCCGACCGTTCCGAAGGTGCTCGGGCACAAGGCGCTCGAGAAGATGCCCTGCATCGAGCAGGCGTTCGTGGAGCGGCCGAAGGATGTCGAGAAAGGACTTGCGTTTGACCGCAGGCTGTACGTGGTCCGCAGGACGTTTGAGCAGTCGAACGATACGACGTATGTGGTGTCGTTCTCGAGCCGCACGATCATCTACAAGGGCATGTTCCTAGTAGGGCAGCTGCGCACATTCTTCACGGATCTGCAGAGCCCGGACTACGAGTCGGCGATCGCGATCGTGCACTCCAGATTCAGCACGAACACGAACCCGAGCTGGGAGAGGGCGCATCCGTACCGCTTCATCGTACATAACGGCGAGATCAACACGATCCGCGGCAACGCCGACAAGATGCTTGCGCGTGAGGAGACGATGTCTTCCAAATATATGGAGAACGACATGCACAAGGTGCTTCCGGTGATCAACGCGAAGGGCTCCGACTCGGCGATGCTCGACAACACGCTGGAATTCCTGACGATGAACGGCATGGACCTGCCGCTCGCGGTCATGATCATGATCCCGGAGCCCTGGGCGAACAACAGCGTAATGTCCCAGAAGAAAAAGGATTTTTATCAGTATTACGCGACGATGATGGAGCCGTGGGACGGCCCGGCGTCGATCCTGTTTTCGGACGGCGATATCATGGGTGCGGTGCTCGACCGCAACGGCCTGCGTCCGTCCCGCTACTATGTGACGAGCGACGGTTATGTAATCCTCTCGTCCGAGGTCGGCGTGCTTGACATTGACCCGGCGAAGATCGTGCTGAAGGAGCGGCTGCATCCGGGCAAGATGCTGCTGGTTGACACGGTGCAGGGCAGGGTGATCGACGACGAGGAGCTGAAGACAAAGTACGCGTCCCGCCAGCCTTACGGCGAGTGGCTTGACCAGTACCTTGTGAAGCTGAAGGAGATTAAGATTCCGAACAAGCGCGTTGAGACGTACTCCGACGAGATGCGGATGCGCCTGATGAAGGCGTTCGGCTACAGCTATGAGGATTACCGCACGTCAATCCTGACGATGGCGGAGAACGGCGGCGAGGGCATCAGCGCGATGGGCATCGATACGCCGCTGGCCGTGCTCTCCGGCAGGCACCAGCCGCTGTTCAACTATTTCAAGCAATTGTTCGCGCAGGTCACGAACCCGCCGATCGACGCGATCCGTGAGAAGGTTGTGACGTCGAAGACCATGTATATCGGCATGGAGGGCAACCTGCTCCAGGAACAGCCGGAGAACTGCCAGGTACTCAAGATCGAGAACCCGATCCTCACGAATACCGACATGCTGAAGATCAAGCATATGAAGGTGCCGGGCTTCAAGGTGGCGGAGATCCCGATCACATTCTATAAGAACACCGGACTCGAGAAGGCGATGGACCATCTCTTCCTCGAGGTGGATCGTGCGTTCCGCGATGGGGCGAACATCCTCGTCCTGACGGATAAAGGCATCGACGAGTTCCGTGTGCCGATCCCGTCGCTGTTGGCGATCTCGGCGGTCAACCAGTATCTGGTCAAGACGAAGCGCCGCACATCGCTGGCGCTGATCCTCGAGACGGGCGAGCCGAGAGAGGTGCACCATTTCGCGACGCTGCTGGGCTACGGCGCGAGCGCAGTCAACCCGTATCTGGCGTTGGATACGATCCATCAGCTGATCGACACCGGCATGCTCGAGAAGGACTACTACGCGGCGGTCAACGATTACAACCAGGCGATCATCGACGGCATCGTCAAGATCGCGTCCAAGATGGGAATCTCCACGATCCAGTCGTATCAGGGTTCCCAGATCTTCGAGGCGATCGGCATCAGTGCGGACGTGATCGAGAAATACTTTACGAATACCGTGAGCCGGATCGGTGGCATCACGATGGAGGATATTGAGCGCGACGTGGACGAACGGCACACGAAGGCCTTCGATCCGCTTGGCCTGCGCGAGGATCTGACGCTCGATAGCCAGGGCTGGCACAAGTCGCGCAGCGCCGGCGAGCATCACCGCTACAACCCGCTGACGATCCACCTGCTCCAGGAGTCGACGCGGACCGGCAATTACCAGATGTTCAAGGAATTCACGGAGCTTGTAAATAAAGAGGAGTCCGGCTACATCCGCAGCACGATGGACTTCAACTATCCGGAGAAGGGCGTTCCGCTCGAGGAGGTCGAGAGCGTGGACGAGATTGTGAAGCGCTTCAAGACCGGAGCCATGTCCTACGGCTCGATCTCGCAGGAGGCGCACGAGACGCTGGCGATCGCGATGAACATGTTGCACGGCAAGTCGAACACCGGTGAGGGCGGCGAGAGTCTGGAGCGTCTGGTGATCGGACCGGACGGCAAGAACCGCTGTTCCGCGATCAAGCAGGTGGCCTCGGGACGCTTCGGCGTGACCTCCCGCTACCTCGTAAGCGCGAAGGAGATCCAGATCAAGATGGCGCAGGGCGCGAAGCCGGGCGAGGGCGGACATCTTCCGGGCAAGAAGGTCTATCCGTGGATCGCGAAGACGAGACATTCGACGCCGGGCGTGAGCCTGATTTCGCCGCCGCCGCATCACGACATCTACTCGATCGAGGATCTGGCGCAGCTGATCTACGACCTGAAGAACGCGAACCGCCAGGCGGACATCTCGGTGAAGCTGGTCTCCGAGGCGGGCGTCGGCACGGTCGCCGCGGGCGTGGCGAAGGCTGGCGCGCAGGTGATCCTGATCTCCGGCTATGACGGAGGCACGGGCGCCGCGCCGAGAAGCTCGATCCATCACGCGGGACTTCCGTGGGAGCTCGGCCTGGCCGAGACGCACCAGACGCTGATCATGAACGGTTTGCGCAACAAGGTGCGCATCGAGACGGACGGCAAGCTGATGAGCGGACGCGACGTGGCGATCGCGGCGCTTCTGGGCGCGGAGGAATTCGGCTTCGCGACCGGGCCGCTGGTGACGATGGGCTGCGTGATGATGCGTGTCTGCAACCTCGACACCTGTCCGGTGGGCGTGGCGACACAGAATCCGGAGCTGCGCAAGCGTTTCCGCGGCAAACCGGAGTACGTTGTGAACTTTATGAGATTCATCGCGCAGGATCTGCGTGAATATATGGCGAAGCTTGGCTTCCGCACGCTTGACGAGATGGTCGGGCGCAGCGACCTGCTGAAGAAGAAGGACAACTGCGAGAACCCGAAGGGCGCTCTGATCGACCTGAGCAACATTCTCGACAACCCGTATCTGGATCCGAAAGCGAAGGTCACTTTCGACAAGGCGCAGGAGTTCGATTTCGGCCTGGAGAAGACGAAGGACATGAAGGTATTGCTCGCGAAGCTCGGCAGCGCGCTCGAGAGCGGGCAGAAGCGCAGCGTGGAGGTGGACGTCTCCAACGTGGACCGCACCTTTGGCACGATCTTCGGCTCCGAGATTACGCGGAAGTACCCGGAGGGGCTCGAGGACGACACCTACACCGTGAAATGCCACGGCGCGGGCGGCCAGAGTTTCGGCGCGTTCATCCCGAGAGGACTGACGCTCGAGCTGGTCGGCGACAGCAACGACTACTTCGGCAAGGGACTTTCCGGCGGTAAGCTGATCGTCTATCCGCCGCAGGGCGTGAAATTCGCGCACGATGAAAACATCATCGTCGGCAACGTGGCCCTGTACGGCGCGACGAGCGGCAAGGCCTTTATCAACGGCGTGGCAGGAGAGCGCTTCTGCGTGAGGAATTCCGGCGCGGTCACGGTCGTCGAGGGCGTCGGCGACCACGGCTGCGAGTACATGACCGGCGGGCGCGCGGTCGTGCTCGGCAAGGTGGGCAAGAACTTCGCGG